>JBDTLP010000164.1:0-7954 GCA_039934735.1 Ferruginibacter sp.
TTGGAAATTTGGAAATGAGTTCCTCTATATTTAAAACATTGCAATATTTACGATACTTCTCATTTCCAAATTTCCAAATCAACTCATTTCCCAATTATCACTCATCAATAAGATCCTGTAAACTTTTTTTCTCAAGTATTTTTAAAGTCGCATCTCTTGTTATAGCCATTACTTTATTTAATGCACATACTTTTTCATTACAGTCTTCACATTTTTTGTAAAAGTTTAAACTTACACAAGGCAACATGGCTATCGGGCCTTCGATGATACGCAATGCTATAGCCAGTGATATTTTTTTAGGAGCATCTGCAAGAAAATAACCGCCACCTTTTCCTTTTTTACTATCAAGGATATTTTTTTGTTTAAGCAAAAGCAGGATTGTTTCCAGGAATTTTATCGGAATATTTTTCTTTAAAGCAATCTCTGAAATCAAAACTGGTCCCTTACCATATTGTGAAGCAAGATAACCCAGGGCCTTTAAGCCGTATTGCGTTTTTTTTGAAAGCATAATTTTTTTATGCCACAGATTCACCGATTTTGTTTTAAAATTCAGTGAATAAGTTGCAATTTTTTCCCTTTAACGGCTGCTATCACAACCAAATGAGCAATCGTTCAATACAAAAATAAAGCTAATAAATTTTATTGATAATAGTCTACTTATTCAGTAGAGTAGTATATTTGTATTCTAAAATTAATAAACATGAGTTTACGATTAGGGGACATCGTTCCGAACTTTAAAGCAAATACAACCGTTGGAGAAATAGATTTTTATGAATTCCTGGCTGATGGCTGGGGCGTATTATTTTCTCATCCTGCAGATTATACACCGGTATGCACAACTGAATTGGGCAAAACAGCTTTACTTAAGAATGAGTTTGAAAAAAGAAATGTAAAAGTATTGGCTGTTAGTGTTGATCCTATTGATAAACATTTGAGCTGGCAAAAGGATATCAATGAAACTCAAAATTGTAATGTTGAATTTCCTATAATTGCAGATGAAGATAAAAAAGTAGCCACTTTGTATGATATGATCCACCCCAATGCATCAGAAACATTTACAGTTCGTTCTTTATTCATCATTGGCCCTGATAAAAAATTAAAACTATCACTTACTTATCCTGCCAGTACAGGAAGAAATTTTGTTGAGGTATTACGTGTGATCGACTCTTTACAATTAACTGCTAAATATAGTGTAGCAACTCCTGCAGACTGGAAACCGGGTGAAGATGTAATTGTTGTACCTGCTGTTAGTACAGAAGATGCGATAAAAAAATTTCCAAAAGGCATTAATATCGTAAAACCTTATTTACGATATACAGCACAACCTGATATTGATTGATTCATTTTCATTTTCATCTTTGATAATGAAGTCCCGGGAAATCGGGATTTTTTTATGCATTCTTTTTTAGTTGCAGCATAAACGCCCTGAATTCTTTTGGCATCTCTGCCATTAATTCAATACGTTCATTGTGTTCATCGGTAAAAATAAGTTTATAAGAATGCAATGCAAGCCTGCTGATCATTGGTCTTTCTTCTTCATCATGCTTGCTTAGTTTGAATTTCTTTTTAATAGAAGATAATAACAGCGGCTTACCATCACCGTATAATGGATCGCATGCAAGCGGGTGGCCGATGTTTTTTGAATGAACCCTTATCTGGTGCGTACGGCCTGTATGTAGTTGAAATGAGACAAGTGAATAAGCTGTATTTGCATCCAGCACTTCATAGCTGGTAAGGGAGGGTTTGCCATTTCTGTTGACGGACATCATTCCTTTGTGAACGCCATGTTCTGCAATTGGGGCATCAATTTCACCTGTATTATTTGCCGGCGAACCATGTACAATGCCTAAATAAAATTTCTCTACTTTCCTTTCTTCAAATAGCCTCGAAAAATATTTATGCGATGTTTCATTTTTTGCAAAGATTACAAGGCCGCTTGTATCCTTATCAAGCCGGTGAACGGTAAATATAGTTCCGTATTTATTTATTAAAATTTCTTTGAGCGATCTTTCCGATTGTTCACGATCAGGAATGGTTAATAAACCAGCAGGCTTATTCACTGCAACAAATTCATCATTTTCAAAAATGATCGTTAAATTATTTTTTGCCACCTTCCTTGTTTTTGAAGTTCTTCTTTTCGCTATGCGTTTTAAATTTTCTTGGGGTTGGAACCTTTACTTCTCTTTCACGAATGATTTTCTTTTGTTGGGGAATTGCTTCGCCGATTGCCTCAGCAATTTCTTTATCCGTAAAGCTTGTTGATTTTATTTTTCCCTGTGGAACTGCTTTCTTTTCTACTATAGGTGCAGCAGATGAATCAGAAATTTTATTGCTTTTCTTTTTCGATTCATTCATGTATTTCAGCAAACGGATTTCTTTGTCACTTAAATAACGCCATTTACTGCGCTCTACATTTTTTTTCGTAAGGCCGGCATACATCACTCTATCCAAACCTTTCACATCATAGCCCAGGTGTTCAAAAATGCGACGAACGATTCGATTGCGGCCACTATGTATTTCAATACCAATGATTGATTTGTCTTTTGAATCCGCATACGCAAGGCTATCAACCTGCACAGGCCCATCTTCCAATATTAATCCATCAATGATCTTTTCAAAATCAGCTTTGTTCAGAATCTTATCAAGCTTTACTTCATAGATCTTTTTTATTTCATAGCTGGGATGAGATAATTTTTGAGTAAGGTCGCCATCGTTGGTTAATAATAAAACACCTGATGTGTTCCTGTCTAATCTCCCGATAGGATACACCCTTTCATCCGTTGCTTTTTTTATAAGTTCCAAAACGGTTTTGCGGCCTTGTGGATCATCATTAGTAGTAATATAATCCTTAGGCTTATTTAATAAAATATACACAAGGTTTTTTGTGACAAACAATTTTTTATTATTGAAAAAAATCTCATCGGCAGGCTGCACTTTATAACCAGGCTCTGTAGCAATCGTTCCATTGATTTTTACTTTCCCTTCACTGATCAGGTTCACAGCATCTCTTCTTGAGCAAATACCACAATGCGCCAGGAATTTATTCAGGGGCATTACAACATTTGTTGTTATAGTTGTTTTTGTTTTATCTGAATTGACAGTATTTTTTTTATCAGCAACTTCATTGGTACCTGGTTTTGCAAAACCTTTATTCTTTGCCGCCATCCGTGCCTGGTATTTTTCTTCTTTTAATTTATCGAAGTAGGCGTTTTTTTCTTTTCTCACCTGTTTTTTTTCCTGGCGGATTCCTTCTTTAACTACACTGTTTTTTTTGGGAGATACAAATTTCTGAAATGGAGACTGGCTCATATTTGAAGTTTTATGCTGTTTTGCAACAGTAATGAGTTGTAAAGGTAATCTTTTAATTATTAACCGCAGAGACATAAGGCACGGAGAGGATATTCTTTGTGTCTTAGTATCTCCGTGGTCACCAATAATTTCCCAATAAAATAAAGGCACAAAATTCATCGTGCCTTTATTTTAAATTTTATTGAATTTACTATTTAGATGTCTTCGCTTTTTTTGTCTTCTTTTCTTTTTTCATTTCATCCATTTTCTTCTGCTGGTCTGGAGTAAGAACTGTTTTGCGCTCAGCCTCTGCACTGATTTTTAATTCTTCCATCTTTTTCTTTTTAGCGGCTTCATCTAAAGAAGTATCATCTTTAATGGCTTTCATCTTCGCATGATTGCTTTTTTCCTGTTGTTTTAATTGTGCAGCCTGGTCATCAGATAAACCAAGTTCAGATTTCATCTCGGCTCTTTTCTTTTCAGCGTGTTCCTTTTCCTCTTGTTTATGCTGCTGTTTAGACTGTGCTAATTTTTCTTTTTGTTCAGGAGTCAACACTGCATTTTTTTTTGCTTTTTGGTCTTTATGAAGCTCAGCAAGTTTTGCATTCTTTTCGGCGTCTGTTAATGTCTTATCATTTTTTATAGCATCTTTTTTTGCCCTTGCTTCTTCACGGTTTGCAACGAGTTCATTTTTTTGATCCTTGCTTAAATTGAGCTCTTGCATTTCTTTTTTGCGATCCTTCTTATCGCCTTTGGAAGCAGCTTTCATTGCCCTGATCTGATCCTTCTTTGTTTTTGTAGAGTCCTGGGCAGCAACTGATAAACTGATTACAACCACTGCTAAAAATGATACGAATAACTTTTTCATGGTTTTATTTTTTTAATGTTAGCTCGCATAGACTGCGAATGAATCACTTTGTTTAAAAAATAGCTGTTAAGAAAATAGGAAGACCGCCACTGACCTTTGACCACCAACCACCGATCGTTCTTAACGGTGGCCAGTCGTCGGTGATCGGTCGTCTCTTTTATTTTTGAACGAAATTAATAATAAGTAATTAATACTATTTAAGCTAACGCCTTATCCTTATTGGCAAGCTGTCCACAGGCAGCATCGATATCTTTGCCACGGCTTCTGCGCACCCTTACATTTACACGATTCTTTGCAAGATGATCAGTAAATAGTTGTGTAGTATCGTCGCTTGGTTTTACAAATGCAGCACCAGCCACAGGATTATATTCGATCACATTAATCAGATGAGTAGGAACCTGGCGATATATTTTTATAAGATCATCGGCATCCTGGATAGAATCGTTTTTATCCCTGAATAAAATATATTCAAGTGTAATATCATTTTTTGTTTTATCGTAAAAATAATTCAATGCCTCTATTAATAATTCGATCGTATTGGTTTCATTGATCGGCATGATCTCATCACGTTTTTTATCGGTAGGTGCATGCAATGATAAAGCAAGATTAAAACGAACCTGGTCATCGCCCAATTGCCTGATCATTTTTGCGACACCTGCAGTGGAAACAGTAATACGTTTTGGACTCATTGCCATACTATCGCTGGCGGTTATCCTGTCAATTGACTTCAATACATTTTTATAATTGAGTAAAGGTTCACCCATTCCCATATATACAATATTGCTCAGTTTTTTATCATACACTTTTTCACTTTGCTCATTCAACATAGCTACCTGGTCGTATATTTCATCGAAGGTTAAATTTCGTTTGCGATCCATCATTCCCGTAGCACAAAATTTACAGGTAAGGCTGCAACCAATCTGTGATGAAACGCAAGCTGTATTTCTTTTATCTGTTGGAATTAATACGCCTTCAATCAAATGCCCATCAAAAGTTTTAAATCTTGATTTCAATGTGCCGTCGCTGCTATGCTGTGTTGCATCAACAGTGATGGCATGCATGTCAAAGTCTGTTGCCAGTTTTTTGCGCAGGTCGAGTGATAGATTGCTCATATCATCAAAATTGCGGGCATTTTTTTTCCATAACCATTCATATGCCTGTATAGCCCGGAATTTTTTATCCCCGATCGATTCAAAATAATCTTTTAATTCCTGCAAATTAAGTTCACGTATATTCCTTGTAACTGACATCGTGCGAAGATACGAAACATCGCTGAGGCATTAAACCCTGAGTTGACATCTCTCCGGTTGACATCTCGAGAGATGTCAACTCTTGGATAATAAGAAAACTTCTATCTTGCAGCCTCAAAATGAATTTGGGAATGACTTTCTAATATATTCGTATTTATTTTGAATATGTTAAACATTGCCACTCTTATATTTGTTGAATAATTGGAAGATTATTCAGGGGAATGAAAAGAGCGCAATATGAACCAGCAAAAAATAAAAAATGGAAACAGCTTATATTATTGATGCAGTAAGAACACCTATTGGTAAATATGGTGGGGCCTTGTCAAATGTGCGTCCAGATGATCTTTTAGCGCATGTGATCAAAGCATTACTGGCACTTAATCCAACGGCAGATGTAAATGCAATTGAAGATGTAATTGCGGGTGCAGCAAATCAAAGCGGGGAAGACAATCGCAATGTGGCACGCATGGCTGCTTTATTAGCTGGGTTACCACTAAGTGTAGCAGGCAATACGGTGAACCGTCTTTGTGCAAGCGGTCTACAGGCAATCATGGATAGTTCAAGAGCAATTGCCTGTGGTGACGCAGAATTAATGATCGCATGTGGTGTAGAAAATATGAGCCGGGCTCCGTTCGTGATGCCGAAGAGTAATTCAGCTTTCGATAGAAATGCGCAGATCTTCGATACAACCATGGGCTGGCGCTTTATCAATAATAAATTATCCAACATGTACTATCCTTATACTATGGGAGAAACGGCTGAAAATGTTGCAAAAAAATGGAATATCAGCCGCCATGCACAGGATGAATTTGCACTGGAAAGCCAACAGAAATATGCAGCTGCTTTAAAGCAGGATAAATGGAAAGAAGAAATTGTTCCTTTACGTGTTACGATTGGAAAGGAAATGTTTGATATGGAAAATGATGAACATCCACGCTTATCATCACTCGATAAACTTGCTCAATTAAAACCTGCTTTCACAAAAGATGGTACAGTAACGGCAGGGAATAGCAGCGGTATTAATGATGGTGCCGCAGCCATGTTATTAGCAAGTGAAGCTGCTATAAAAAAATATGGATTAAAACCAATGGCTAAAATTAAAAGTATGGCCGTGGTTGGTGTTGATCCTGCTGTAATGGGAATTGGCCCTGTGCCTGCAACAATAAAAGCATTGGCAAGAGCAGGATTAACAGTTGCTGATCTTGATCTTATTGAATTGAATGAAGCTTTTGCTTCTCAAAGTATTGCCTGCATTCATGACCTCGGACTTGACCTGGAAAAAGTAAATGTAAATGGAGGTGCCATTGCATTGGGACATCCGCTTGGCTGCAGCGGCGTAAGAATTTCTACAACATTACTTCATGAAATGAAAAAAAGAAAAAGTAGATATGGGCTTGCGACAATGTGTGTTGGAGTTGGGCAGGGAGCGGCTGTTATTTATGAGGCTTTGTAAGAATAAGAAATAAGAAATAATAAATAAGGAATAAGAAAGTCAGGATCATTATCAAGGTTAACTTTCTTATTCCTTATTTTATGTTTTTTATTTCTTATTTCTTATTTAAAGCCTGGTTAGTTGTTTTTTTATCAACCTGTAATTAATAATAACACACAATATCAATAATAGTAATGCTACTATTATAACACTAATACTTATAAAAGGGGAAAGCTTATCCTTCCCATTCAGCGAAAAATGCTGGAAAGAATATTGAATAAATGCTGTTAGGCACAATGCTGATAAAATAATGATTGCATAGGCAACCACCCATTTTCTCGCAACTGTTTTCGTTAACCAATTTGGCGAATAACCAAGTGTGATCAATAGCTGCAGGTTATCTTTGCTTCTTGCGATCATTAATTGCAGGTAAAAAGAAAAAAGCATCATTGCCAGTAATATGACAAGCACTTGTTCAACTGCCAAACCACTTACAATAGCTTGTAATATCTGCTTCGTTTTTCCGAATTTGGTTTTGTCCTTATTTACATGATAATTTTTTTGGTCCAGGTAATTCAGTAAGCTGGCACTGTTGGCATCACTTGTTTTTATATATACACGTGCCGCTGGTACGTTCTCAACTTTTGCAAAAGATTTGTTGGCCCATAATAAAAAACTTTCAGGTACCAACACAGAATTGATGCGATCACTCAATGCAACAATATGTCCCCTGAAATTTAGAATTCCCTTTGGGCCATAGCATTCAAGTGTGATATTTATTGAAGAGATGCTGTTTTCAGAAAGTTGCGGAAGATCCTGCGATGGTGCAAAGACATTATACATTTCTAAAAAATCAGAAGAAAAAATAATGGGTACATCTATTTGACCAGGTTGCCAGGTAAATGTTGGCGGAACCGTATCAATGAAATCATTTTTTACTGATTCTAAAAAAAGATCTGTCGTAAATGGTATGATACTTCCTGCGCTTCCTTTTACCCTGAACTGGTTGCTTAACAAAGGCGCTGCATCATTAATAGAAGTTTGTTTTTTTAATTCATCTACATCTGTATTTGAAAACCTGTTATCACGTCCCATGTTTTCATTGGTGATCGTTTT
>JBDTLP010000165.1:0-7657 GCA_039934735.1 Ferruginibacter sp.
GAAAAGTTCCGGTTAATTATGCAAAGCAAATGGTAGGCAATCGCCAGTTTGGTGGAGCCCGCAATTTCCTTCCTTTAAAAGTAAATGCTGCTGGTGTAATGCCAATCATCTTTGCCCAGGCAATCTTATTCTTACCAACCATATTCACAGGATTCACGGGTGACGGCTGGGCAAGGTATTTTACAGATCATACCAGTAAGGTGTACATGCTTGTATATTCAGTTTGTGTAATTGCTTTTACATTCTTATACACGGCACTTATATTCAATCCAAAACAAATGGCGGATGAATTGAAACGCAACAATGGTTTCATTCCAGGTGTAAAACCGGGCCAGCCAACTGCAGATTATATAGGTACGATCATGGACAGGATCACTTTACCAGGCGCTATTTTGTTGGCTCTAGTAGGTATTTTGCCAGGGGTATTCCAGTTGATATTTGGTATGACTCAAAGTTTCTCTACATTCTTTGGAGGTACTTCATTGCTGATCATGGTGGGTGTTATCTTAGATACACTACAGCAGATCGAAACACAGCTTTTGATGCGCCAATATGATGGATTGATGAGCAGCGGCAGGTTACAGGGAAGGCAGGCTGTAGCTTCCGGTATTTAATAAGACTATTATCATCTTTTAATAACCCTGACGACAAAATCGTTGGGGTTTGTTTTAATTTTAAGTTTCAATGATACAATATAAAACCAAAGAGGAAATCGAGATCATGCGTCATAGCTGTCTCCTCGTAGGCAAAGCACATGCAGAAGCTGCAAAAGTTATGAAAGCTGGTATGACCACATTGCAGATTAATAATATCGTGGAAACTTTTATATTGGATAATGGCGGTACAGCTTCTTTTAAAAATTATGGAGGATTTCCTGCGGCAACCTGCATCTCGATGAATGAAGCTGTTGTACATGGTTTCCCTGGTAGTCATGTGTTGAAAGATGGAGATATCATTTCTCTTGATATCGGTGTTTTTAAAAATGGCTTTCATGGCGACAGCGCATATACGTATGCGATAGGAGAGGTAGCTGCTGATGCAAAAAAATTATTGAAGGTTACGAAAGAATCTCTTTACAAAGGCATTGAAAAAGCACGTGCAGGCAACCGTATCGGTGATATTGCCAATGCAATACAGGATTATACAGAAAAGCAACATGGTTATGGTGTGGTAAGAGAACTTGTTGGCCATGGGCTTGGAAGAAAATTACATGAAGATCCACAGGTTCCTAATTATGGTAAAAAAGGTACACTTACTAAATTGAAAGAAGGAATGGTGCTAGCCATTGAACCGATGATCAACCTTGGTGTAAAAGATGTTGTTCATTTGCCTGATGGATGGACCGTCTTAACAAAGGATAGAAAAGTTTCCGCACACTTTGAACATGATGTTTGTATTACAAAAGGAGACCCCGATATTTTATCTTCGTTTGCAGAAATAGAAATTGCTGAAAGAGCAAATAAAAATCTTACGTGGAGTCATGATTAAAATGATCGGTTATTGTTAGTGTCTGTCGATCTTTTAATTTAGAATCCGAGAATTATATTATCTCTTTTTGTCCTATTTTTAAATAATGAGAAAATTACTTCTTGCCATAATAGGGCCACTATTCCTATTTTATTGCGGTAGCGCACAACTAACCAAGGAGTTAAAAATTCCATTTATTACAACGGAGAATAAAGTGCATGATGTTAGCGGTTACTATCATCCCGCTAATAATGAAATCATTATTAGCGGGCAGGAAGAGGATAGTACACTTACCCATTTTTTTTATGATACCAGTTTTTTATTAAAAAGGCAATACAGTGTTTTAAGTCCAGAACGTACAATATTATATAAGCGGGGAAAGCAATTTCTCGTTGGGAATATTACTATAAAGAATACAATATTGGAAGTATATGCATCTGCAGATAGTATTTCAATTTTTAAACTTAATAGTGAAACCAGTGAGGATAAAAAAATGGCTACTGTTATCCTGGGGCAGGTTTATGAAAAAGAAAAGTTTGTTGCCATGATACCAGATGAATATGGGTGCAGGTTTCTTACTGTAGCAACAAAAAAGAAAAAAGCAATTATCTACAGGTGGCTTTTTACTACCAACCTCATGAGTATTAGCGAAGTTGAATTACCACAAAGCACATTGTCAAAAGAAGAGATCAAGGAACATGATGGTAGTTTCCTCGAAATTAAATACAAAGATATTTTTTCGGATGTTTCAGTGGATCAAATCAACAAGCCCGGTATATTTCAATTCCCTTCAGAAAGCCAGTTGTTTTATAACGATAGCTGCATATACTTTGTAAACAAAACCCCTTTTGAAGCAGGTATAAATATCTTTAAAATCAATACAAGACTTGGAATTGCGACGTCAAAAAACTATTTAATTAATAAAGTAGAATCTGATAAAGGCTCAAAAGACCTGGCTCACCCTGTTGCAACATTGTACGACACGTTATTGGTTATCCAGAACTGGTCATTAAAATCTTTCGAATATTATTTTTATAATTTGCTAACCGGTGAACTGATTGCGAAGTATCAAACAAAACCAGATAATTCATTGTATAGCCTTGTAAATTCACCTTTAAAACAGATAGGTGATATAGCTTCAAAAAATGCGGAAAAGGAAATTGAAAACGAGAAAAGATTTACCAAATACAGGAACGCCGGGTTACCATTTATTAAACCTGCATTATATAAAGACAGCATTGTTCTTACTTTCGGGAGCCTGATCCCTACTAAGGGGATTGCAGGAATGATTGTTAATATGGCAACGATCGGTATTGCATCAGTGGGTGAAATTGCTTTCAGAATTTCTTTAGGAAGCATTGTAAGCCAAATGCTAAATAAACGATTTATACTTTTATATGCGCATTCAAAATTCTCGGCAAAAGATCTTAAACCATCTTCTGCAAATAATGTGCATACATCACTCGATGATTTTATAGAAGATAAGAAATATGGCGAACTAAAAACTGATAATTCCATCCTCATCGAAGTATCGGGTAAACTGTATGTTGGTATTTTTGATAAGAAGACTGGCATATATGGTCTTCATGCGTATGTACAAATACCTCAATAGTTTTGAATGAACAATAAAAAATTAATAGTGATCGGTGGTGGTGCTGCAGGTTTTTTTTGTGCAGTAAATGCTGCGAGGCTATATCCCAATCTTCGGGTAACCATAGTAGAAAGGTCTTCCAAACTTTTAAGTAAAGTAAAAGTAAGTGGCGGTGGCAGGTGTAATGTAACGCATGCCTGTTATAGTATTTCGGAGATGATAAAAAAATATCCTCGCGGTGCTACATTTTTAAAGAAAGCTTTTCATCATTTTTTTACTACAGATACCATTTCATGGTTCAATGAACGTGGCGTGAAATTAAAAACAGAAGCAGATGGCCGCATGTTTCCTGAAAGCAATGAATCACAAACGATCATTGATTGTTTGTTGAAAGAAGCGAATAAGTATAAGGTGGAAATTATGATGAATGCAGAAGTGGCGGCAATCGGGAATCGGGAATCGGCAATTGGTAATCAATTTGAATTGCATCTGAATAATAACAGGACGCTAAATGCTGATTATATATGCATCGCCAGTGGTGGTTATCCAAAGGCATCGCAGTTTGAATGGCTCACACAATTGGGCCATACGATCGAAGCACCGGTGCCATCTTTATTTACTTTTAATATTCCTAAAAATAATATTACGGAGCTGATGGGTATTGTTGTTGAAAATGCTTCAGTAAAAATTGTTGGAACAAAATTGCAGCAAACAGGCCCATTACTCATCACACATTGGGGCATGAGTGGCCCTGCTGTATTAAAATTATCTGCCTGGGGCGCAAGAGAACTTTCGGAAAAAAAATATGAATATGTCGTTCTCATAAACTGGCTTTCAGAATACAATGAAAATACCCTGAAGGATAAAATGCAACAGGTAAGATTTGATATTGCATCCCAGAAAATATACAACCGTAATCCATTTAGTTTACCAGCCAGGCTATGGGAATATTTTTTACAACAATGTGGCATAGCCGCAGAAATGCGCTGGGCCGACCTACCTGCTAAAGAACAAAATAAATTGATTAAAATAGTATGCTCCCAGGACTTTATAGTAAAAGGAAAAACAACTTTTAAAGAAGAATTTGTTACAGCAGGTGGTATAAAGCTTGAAGAAATAGATGTGAATACGATGCAGAGTAAAATTTTACCAGGATTATTTTTCGCAGGAGAAATTATTAATGTAGATGGAGTAACAGGAGGATTTAATTTTCAAAATGCGTGGACTACGGGATGGATAGCGGCAAACGGAATTGGGACGATGTCTGATGTCTGATATAATAATATCTGGTATAAAACACAGCTTCAAGTATCAAACATCAACACATCAGAGATCAATACATCAGACATTTTGTGGATCTTAACGCATAATTACAATGTCAACCCGATTTTCATCAGTAACTTGCCGTTTTCAATGAAAAAAATAGATAAGTATATATTATCAAAATACCTCAGCACTTTTTTCTTTTGCCTGTTATTATTTACAGCTATTGTAGTGGTGATTGATATTAGTGAGAAAACCGAGGATTTTGTAAAATCAAAATTATCAACCACTCAGATCATCACAGACTATTACTTTGGATTTATTCCAAGGATAGATGCTATGTTATTTCCTTTGTTTGTCTTTATCTCTGTTATTTTCTTTACATCAAAAATGGCGGGCAGATCGGAAGTGATCGCGATCCTTAGCAGCGGTGTTACCTACAGAAGATTTCTGTTGCCATTTGTAATGGGTGGAATTCTATTATCATCATTATTATGGCTGGGCTATCAGTATACGGTTCCGAAGGCAAATAGAAAATGGGCCGATTTCGAAAAAAAATATATTGATGTGAACCAGGCACCCGATGAATCGAAATCAACTGTAAAAAGAAACATTTATTTCCGGCTCGATTCAAATAGCATGATTGGTATAAGAAGTTATGATACCATTACAAAAGTGGGCTCTAATTTTTTTGTGCAGAGATTTAAAAACAACAAGCTTATTTATAACCTGCGTGCTTTAAGTTTTAACTGGGATACTGCATCCAAAACATGGGCGTTGAATAATGTAATGGAGCGAACCATTAATCCTATTAATGAAACGATCAGGATGACGAAGAAGAAACTGATGTATTATAATTTTAAACCGATAGACCTGCGCAAAGATGATTACTTAAAAGACCAGATGATAACCCCTGACCTCGACAGGTTCATTAAGCTTGAAAGAATGCGTGGTTCTGAAATGCTGAATACCTTACTTGTTGAAAGATATAACAGGGATGCTATCCCCGTTTCGGTACTTATACTTACCATTATTGGTGCTGTGCTTGCATCAAGAAAAGTGCGTGGTGGCAGCGGCTTTCACCTCGCATTGGGCGTTATACTAAGCGTATTGTATATCCTCTTCAGCAGGATGACACTCGTATTTGCAACCAAGGGCGACTTTACACCATGGCTGGCAGCCTGGATTCCAAATATCATTTTTGCTGTGCTTGCTTTTTACTTATACAAAAGGGCTCCCAAATAAGCTCTTTCTCTATGTTTGCTCTCAATGATTGGAATGCGGTTGATAACTACTGCGGATGACCAAGGATTTTATTTTTTGTTTCAAAAAATTACAGCACCCTTTTAAAATATTATTATCAGCGATATGCTGCGCCAGCAGCATTAAATCCGTGCTCATCCGCCTGGCCCATATTATTCGCATTCCCATCATTGGCGTATCTATATAGGTAGGTCAAATAAATTATTTTCGCAAACTTTTGTTTAACCGCAGCAGTCATCGTAATTTTAAGGATTGATTTTTTGCCGCCATAATGTAGTACTACTTAATAAGTGATATGCAAGGTTGTAAATATCAAAAAATCGTTAGAACACTAAATACAAGATCAAAAGTTATACAACAACATTATTATGGGTATTATTAAAGACAGGTTTAAGGAAAAGGCTGACTCAACAGCTGCAGAAATTAAGGAGCTCATAAAAGTACATGGTGAAAAGAAAATTGGTGAAGTAACCCTGAGCCAGATCTACCAGGGTATGCGTGGAATGACGGGACTTGTAACGGAAACTTCTTTGCTGGATGCACAGGATGGTATTCGTTTCAGGGGATATTCAATTCCTGAATTACGTGAAAAATTACCAAAGGCAGCAACAGGTTCTGAACCTTTACCTGAAGGATTGTTTTACCTGATGCTTGTTGGTGATTTACCAACAGAAGAAGATGCACAACACTTAAGCAGTGTATGGCAACGTCGCAGTCATGTACCCAATCATGTATTTGCAACAATAGAAGCGTTGCCGGTTGCTACACATCCAATGACGCAGTTTGTTGTTGCGATCATGGCTTTACAAACAGAGAGCCAGTTTGCAAAACGCTATGCAAAGGGCATGAATAAAAAAGATTATTGGGATGCTGTGTTTGATGATTCAATGGATCTGATAGCAAGGTTACCACGCATCGCTGCGTATATCTATCGCCGTAAGTATAAGAATGGAGAGCATATTCAGCCAAATGGCTTGCTCGACTGGGCAGGAAATTTTGCACACATGATGGGTTTTGAAGATGAAGGATTTAAAGAGTTGATGCGTTTATACATGGTTATTCATGCTGATCATGAAGGAGGAAATGTTTCCGCACATACAACACATCTTGTTGGATCTGCATTGAGTGATCCTTATTTAAGTTTCGCGGCAGGTATGAATGGACTGGCCGGGCCGTTGCATGGACTCGCCAATCAGGAAGTAATTAAATGGATTTTTGAATTGCGTGAACAAATAGGTGCTGATGCGCCAACAAAAACGCAGATAGAAGAATATGTAAAGAAAACATTGAGTGATGGAAAAGTTGTTCCGGGTTATGGCCATGCGGTGTTGCGTAAAACAGATCCACGTTTTACCGCACAAATGGAATTTGGCAAAAAGCACATGCCAAACGATCCATTGGTGAATACCGTTTGGAATATTTATGAAGCAGTACCGCCTATTCTTCAATCAATTGCAAAAATAAAAAATCCCTGGCCTAACGTTGACGCACACAGTGGTGCATTACTCGTTCACTATGGTATGCAGGAATATGAATTTTACACCGTATTATTTGGTGTATCAAGGGCGCTTGGTGTAATGGCAAGCCTTTGCTGGGATAGAGCACTGGGCTTTCCATTGGAAAGACCGAAGTCTGTTACAACAACATTGGTTAAACAATGGCTTGAAGGGAAAGAAGAAATTTGGGGCGATTAGCAGGTTTTTTTGAATTGTTGCTTTGTAAGAAATTTTTCTGCCGCTTCAATGAACGAAGTCCTCAATTAATTTTCAGTATTCAACGTACGATATTCAATGTTCAGGTGAGCGTATTGGTAAGTTGGTAAAATATTTTAATAATAAAAAAAGTGCGAATCGACTTCGCACTTTTTTATTTTTTATAAACATCACGAATAATAAACACCCAATTAATTTTTAATTTTTAATTTTTAATTATTGTACAAAGTTGCGAATACAGAAACAAACTCCTCCAATTTAACGTCGCCTAATTTAGCGGGTTGATTTTTCCAATAATCTGCCTGCGCCTCACCACTCCGAAAGGCAGCACCCATGTTTGTATATCCACGTGCAATCGTTT
>JBDTLP010000166.1:0-7561 GCA_039934735.1 Ferruginibacter sp.
GTAGAAGTGTTTCAAGGATTTTATATTCAGGAAATTTTTCTGTCATTAATTCTTCGCCACGGCTCCATACAAACAATTCATTATTTCGTTTTATGATTTGTCCACGTATGCCATCCCATTTCCATTCCGCCTGCCACGCTGCAGGATCACCCAATAAAGTAATATCATTTTCTATAGCATAAGCCAGGTAAAAGGGATAAGGTTTAGAAAAATCCGTTGCACTGTGTTCCGTACTCAATAGTTCAGTGAAAGATAATGTGGAAGGATCCCAGTTGCCACTGATACGATGTGCTATAATAGAAGGAGATATTCCGGTAGTTTTTGCAATGGCATTCACCATTAATTTTTGTGAAACACCGATCCGGAAACCTCCTGTTATCAGTTTATTGAAAACAAACCTTTCATTGGTATTCATTTGCTGCCAGCTATTCGTCACAAATTCTTTTTTTAATGCATCATCCTGTTTTTGCAAACGAAGCAAAATTTCTAAATAATAAGCAAGCGAATGTTCATTGGTTACTGTTTGTTTTGATTCCGGCAATAAAAGAGCAATCGTTTCTGCAAGGTCACCTACAGTATGATAGCTTTCTTCAAACAACCAGGGAACAATGCCTGTAATCTCCATGCACCATTCCCGCAGTAATGTAGATTTTACAGAACGCTTTGGCCTGCGGCCGGAGAATAATGCGATCACCCATATTTTATCCTTATCATCAGCAACACTAAAATATTCCTGTATGGCATCCAGCTTTTGATTGGTCTTTGTTGTTGTGCCAAGCACCTGTATCATTTCAGAAAATCTTTTCATGCCACAGGATTAATTAGTTCTTCAGTATTGGTTGTCGTTTCTTCTTCATCATTGCCATAGTTTGTTTTTACTTCTGCGGCTTCTATTCCCTGCTCATTCAGGACCCTGCTGAACGCAGACTGGAAACCATGTGTGGCAAAAACACGTTCTGCTCCTGTGGCTTTAACAGCGGTTATTAATCCATCCCAGTCTGCATGATCGCTCAATGCAAATCCGGCATCCGCATTCTTTCTCCTAACGTTTCCCCTTACCTGCATCCAGCCACTGCAAATGCCAGTGGCATAAGGAGAAAATCTTTTTATCCATGGCGATCCTTCTGCACCTGATGGAGCTATTACGATGCATTCTTTTAATTCCTCTTTGGTTGTTTCGGGTGTAATTCTTCTTACTAACGGTAAATCCCAGCCGCTATTTACAAGTGTTTGATGAACATTATAAACAGCACCATGTGCAAATATGGGTAAACCTGTTTCTGATAATGGTTTTAATATTCTTTGTGATTTACCAAGGCTATATGCAATGAATGCACTTGTTTTTCCTTCAAGCTTATTTGTGTAAATCCATTCTTTCATATCATTAAAGATCAACTGCTGTGGCTTCCATTTGTAGATGGGTAATCCGAATGTTGATTCTGTAATAAAGCTGTTGCATTTTATAGGTTCAAATGGAGTACTTAATCCATCATCTTCTGTTTTAAAATCGCCGGTAAACACCCACACTTCATTTTTGTATTCAACCCTTACCTGTGCGGAACCAATGATATGTCCTGCGGGATGAAGGGAAACTTTTACCCCATTCATATAAACAGGTTCATCCCAGTCAATACTTTCATAATGGTTATCACCAAGTCTTAATTGTAATAATGGTTTTGTAAAATGATGACAGAGATAGCTATTGCTTCCGGGGCGTGCATGATCGCTGTGTGCGTGGGTGATCACTGCTTTATTCACTGGTTTCCATGGATCGATATAGAAATCCCCCTGCGGGCAAAACAATCCTTTATCTGTAAATTCTATTAATGGCATAACAAAGTATAACAATATTGAGCTATAATAGTTTTACAAACAGCGTTCCATGTTTGGCAGAAATTGCCGGGATAGTTTCACTGGTCCAGGTTATACCGGTAAGGGTTTAGATGCTATCTTTAATTTTATAAAGGGTTACATATTCAAACCTGTTCTATAAAAAAATCTACATCCTTACTACTAATTTGTAAATTGATCTTGATAAATGAAAACATTCATTGCCATTTCTATTAAAATGAAAAAGAATTTCTATATAGGTTGCTTCCTGTTGCTGACCTTAGTTAATCCTGTTGTCGCACAGCCTGCATATGTATGGGCAAATGCAATAAGCAATGCACAGCCGAATGGTTCACTTTTTTATTCGTCGTCTGACAAAGCAGGTAATTCTTATTTTGTAACATTTTTTAATGGATCAATTGATGCGGATCCCGGGCCTGCTGTATGGTAATTGACGATTGTGTTTCGCTGAACATTGAATATTGTACGTTGAATATTGAATATTAATTTGAAGACTTTCATTTGCCAAATACAATTTCAATCATAGAAAACAAACTCACAACGCTAAAATATTACCAGGCTTTCGAAACAATTCCATTTACAGATTTGAGAAAGTAAAGATGTTTGTTTTCAAAATAGTCTGTTCCTTCTGTTCCTTTTTTTACAGACACAGGTTTAAAATTATACTCACTAAAGACCCTATACGGATAATCATTCAGATGATCCATGAAATTTTCGGGGTAACGTGTAATTAACCGTGCGAAAATAAATATGGTTTCAAATCCTTTAAATGCATAATCAGAAGGTTTGCCTTTGTATTTGTTGAGATAAACATCCTGAATCATTTTGCTGTAATTATCCCATTTGTTATTGAAATAGGGTGAGGTAAAAAAAACAGGAAAGTCGGTAAGGATTCTTTTTGGATTGATGAAAGATTGAAAGCCATCCCAGTTTGGCATACCGATCAATGTGATGTCATACTTTTTTTTCAATGGGGCTAAAGCTGAAGCAAGATTATTAGCAAATTCTTCATCCAGGCTTCCACCGATGATGATGTTTTGTTTGGTGCTATCCAGTTTGTACTTGATAGAATTGAAATTACTATCAAGGGGTACAGTTTGTATATTCAATAAAGGTTTACCATCGGGTTTGTTCAGCGTTGAAAAATAGCCAGCAACCTTATCTTCCTGTCCGCCTGTTTTGCGTACAATCAGTATCTTATCTGTGCCGTGGTTTTGAAGGATATAACTATAGATCGCTTCACAATGCGCCTTAAGTGTTGAATTTAAAATAACCAGGTAAGGATTGTTTGTAATGCCGCCATCATTCGGATAAGTAGCTGAAATAAACGGGATCTTTTTTTCAAGTGCAAAATTTGCCAGTAAAGGATATTCTTCATCCTTTACACTTCCAATGATCAGGTCGAGACTGTCCAGTTTATTATTTTTGATAAGTGTTGCGATATCTTCTGTAGTAGATTTTGAATCGAAGAAACGGGCATCAATACCCGCCGCTGGAGTTGGCATACTGTCCAATGCTATTTGTGCGCCCTGCACAAAATCAAGTCCCTGCAATACAAATCTTGGAAAATTTTTAGGATACTTAAATTCATCTTCATTAAAAACTGAGTCAAGATAAAGTGGCGCAAATATGCCAACCTTATATGTTTTAAAAGAAGTCGTTTTTGTTCCCTGTGCAATAGAAGAAATACTAAAAAAAGTAAGGACAATCAGCAATGAGAAACAAATTCTTTTTTTCATTCTTCTAAATTTATAAAACATTTTTAAGTTTAAGAATACTTTCATCTCCAAATTTCCAAATCATCCAATTTCCAAATTAGTTACTCCCACTCAATCGTTGCAGGTGGTTTGCTGCTAATATCATAAACCACCCTGTTAATTCCTTTTACATTATTAATGATCTCATTGGAAACATGTGCCAAAAATTCATAGGGCAAATGTGACCAGTCCGCAGTCATTCCATCTACCGAACTTACCGCCCTGAGTGCAACAGTAAATTCATAGGTTCTTTCATCACCCATTACACCCACACTTTTTACAGGAAGTAAGATCGTGCCTGCCTGCCAAACTTTATTATAGAGATCAAATTTCTTCAGGCTTTCAATATAAACGAAATCTGCATCTTGCAATAATTGTACCTTTTCTTCTGTCACTTCTCCCAATATGCGAATGGCCAATCCCGGGCCGGGAAAAGGGTGACGATTGATCATGTCTTCCGGGATGCCGAGTTCCAGGCCAATCCTGCGCACTTCATCTTTAAATAAAGAACGCAATGGCTCAACCAGTTTTAGTTTCATTGTTTCGGGCAGCCCACCAACATTGTGATGTGATTTAATGGTCACAGATGGCCCATGTACAGAAACAGATTCTATCACATCAGGATAAATAGTGCCCTGCCCCAAAAAGGTTATGCCGCTGATCTTATTTGCTTCTTCATCAAAAATTTCTATAAAAGAATTTCCAATTGCTTTTCTTTTATCCTCGGGCATTACTTTGCCTGCAAGTTTTGTATAAAAATGTTCTTTTGCGTTTACACCTTTTACATTCAGACCAAGTTGTTTGTATGTTTCGAGTACCTGTTCAAATTCATTTTTTCGAAGCAAGCCATTATCCACAAAAATGCCATAAAGGTTTTCGCCGATTGCTTTATGTATTAAAGTAGCGGCAACAGTACTGTCAACGCCACCGCTTAATCCCATTACTACTTTGGCATTTCCAAGTTGGTGCTTCAAAGTAGCAACAGTGTCTGTAATAAAATGAGCTGCAGTCCAGTTCTGCGTACAACCACAAACGTTAACAAGGAAATTTTTGAGAATTGTTTTACCTTCTGTTGAATGATAAACTTCCGGGTGAAACTGTAAGCCGAATATTTTATGCGCTGCTGATTCACTTTTAAAAGCAGCAACAGGGATGCTTTCCGTTGTGCCAAGTAATTCAAAACCCGGTGGCAAAAGTTGAATAGTATCACTATGGCTCATCCATACCTGTGAAACAGCGGGCATATCTTTCATCAATTCATTTTCTTTGGTAACGGTAAAGCTTGCCCGTCCATATTCCCTCTTGTTGCTTTTGGTAACATGACCATTAAATAATTTTGCCGTTAACTGGGCACCATAACAAATACCAAGTACCGGTAGTTTTTCAAGCATGGTATCAATATCAACCATGGGCGCTTTTTCGTCATTCACCGAAAAAGGGGAACCCGAGAGGATAATTCCTTTCAAAGAGGCATCATAAACGATGTCTTTATGGAATGGTTGTATTTCACAGTACACATTTGCTTCCCTTACAACACGTGCGATAAGTTGGGTATATTGGGAGCCGAAATCAAGGATCAATATCTTTTCTGTCATAATTGCTACGAAGTTAGACGAGAATCGGCAATTGGCAAACGGTAATAAGAAATCAGCTATCAGAAGTCAGCCTGGTTTGCACGACTTTGAAGTTTATAATTAAAAAGAACATTATTGAAGCTTTGATGGCTGAATGCTGTTGATATCTGACATCTGATTTCTGATATCCTGCTTGGCAATCCGGATTATATTCCAAATCTTTGTATCCTTAAAAAAAATACATGAGAAAAATATTTTTTGCAGTATTGGCTTTTTGCATGATGGGTTCCTGTATGTATAAAAAAGGCAGCGGTAACATTATTACACAAACCCGCAATACAGGTGCCTTCAAAGGATTGGAAGTTAGCGGTGGCTTTGTAGTGGAAATTAAAAATGGCCCAACTGAAAATGTGGTAATTGAAGCTGATGATAATCTTTTAAAATACATTGAAGTGAAAGTGGTTGACAATGAATTAAGGGTTCGTCTCCAGAATATCAATGTATCAGATGCACATTTAAAGTTATTTATTACGGCTCCTGAGATCAATAATGTGGATGCATCCGGCGGATCAGAAATTATTGTAAAAGATGCTTTGAAATCAGCTGGAAAGATCATTGTCAAGGCATCCAGCGGTTCAAATATTAAAACAGCACTTGATGCTCCTGAAATAAAAGCTGATGTAAGTAGCGGAGGAGAACTTACATTATCTGGCCGTACAAAAGACTTTCATGCAACAAGTTCAAGCGGGTCATCTCTTACGGCAAGTGAACTTTTAAGTGAGAACAGTTATGTAAATGTAAGTAGCGGGGCAAATGCGCATGTATATGCAAGCGTTAGTATTGATGCAAGTGCAAGTAGCGGCGGCAATATTTCATATAAGGGAGCTGCAACTGTTATCAATAAAGCGGAAAGCAGTGGAGGAGAGGTGAAGAAAGATAATTAATGTTTGGAGTTTTTGTTGAGTAGCTGACCAATTTTTTAATGTTCAATATTCAACATGCAATATTCAATGTTCGGAAAATACAATTATCAATAGTTCATTGCCAATTATCAATTGAATTATGCCTGGATGGCTATTATATGCTTTATTATCTGCATTCTTTGCTGCATTGACTGCCATCTTTGCGAAGGCAGGGTTGAAGGCAGTGGATTCTGATCTTGCTACTGCTGTGAGGACTTCGATCGTTCTTTTTATTACGTGGGCCGTCGTTTTTATCAAAGGCAATGCAGCTGGTATTACAAATCTTTCAAAAAACAATTGGTTATTTCTTACACTATCAGCAGTTGGAACAGGTGCATCCTGGCTTTTTTATTATAAGGCTTTGCAAATGGGCAAGGCATCTGAAGTAACAGCCATTGATAAAGGAAGCCTCCTATTTATCATTCTTCTTTCTTTTCTTTTTTTAAAAGAGCCCATGACACCCAAAATACTTATCGGGGCAGGATTGATATTTGTTGGAATGCTGGTGATAATCTGGAAATGATTGTATCTATATCTACCACGAATGTTTCAATTCCATTTCGATTGACTGATCCTGCCGCAGGTACAGATTAACTGCAAATTACTTTTAACGAAAGTTCTTATTAGTTTATACTGTATTCCAAAAATATCCTTCAATGTAAAGTCGAAGTTCCGAATAAAGTCAATTAACGTACTTTAACCAAGTACAAATACTCTATTTACAGTAAAATTACGGTGCACAATAGTTTGAATTGTATATTAGCGGAATGATTCACACTTATGAGAATGCTTTGCAGATTCGTAAAGCATATGAATACCTGATAGAAAAATACGATGAAACGGGCTTTAATATTACAGATATATGTATCATTCCTGCTGATTTAAAACGAATGGCTCATTTCCTTAAAAATTATAAATTAAAAAGTGCATTTGACTCACTAATGCAAGCTGGTTTTGACAGATCAAGGGTTAGAATTGTGGTGATACATGAACAAACGCTGGCAATGTCCGGGTATATGATCGACCTGGATGAATACCTGACTAAGAAAGGAATTAAAAAAGCTTATGATAATGTAACGAAGACTTATGTTACAATGAATTGATCCTTATTACACATCTCTTATTGTGCTTCCCGGAAATTTTTTCAAAAAAACTTTCACTATTTTTTTTCTATTTAGAATTCTACCCTTACCTTTGCACTCCAAATTAAAAAACGGAATTCTAAAAGTTCTTTATATATGTCACAACGAATCAGAATAAAATTACAGTCTTACGATCACAACTTAGTTGACAAATCGGCTGAAAAGATTGTAAAAACTGTACGTAGCACGGGCGCAGTAGTTACGGGGCCTATTCCTTTACCTACTCATAAGAAAATTTTTACCGTATTGCGTTCTCCTCACGTTAACAAAAAAGC
>JBDTLP010000167.1:0-7456 GCA_039934735.1 Ferruginibacter sp.
TTGAATAAAGACTGGATAGAAGATATTTCACGTATGCGCACATTAAATGGAAGTGTGTCTTCCAGGAACTTCGCTTTACGTGCAGGTGTAAGCATTTTATTGGCAATGATGATATCGGTAATACCATGTTTAATGATGCTTGATTTCATTTCTCTTTCAGCATCTATTACTTTAACACCACCAATATAGCGGCCGATTTTATTTTTATCATCATCCAAAAATTCAAACAATTTAAAATTGTTCTCATAATGTGTGCTCAATGATTTTTTAAGAAAAACGCCCAGTTCACCAGCACCATAAATAAGTAACCTGCGCTGTTCACCTACTTTTTTAGAGCGGTCATAATAAAAATACAGGTAGCTTATGATGAGCCTGCTGCCAATGATGTAGATAGATGTTATAAAGAAACTGATCAGGAATATTTCCGGTTTCAATTGCAATTTATGTGGAAGAACGATCCTGGTAGAAGCACTTACCAAATGAACAAGAAACAAGATGCCAATAAGATTGAGATAATCTTTGCTGCTGAAAAAACGGATCACCTTTTTATAGATCTTAAAAACCGACCATGCTATGATACCGATGGTTAAATGTAAAAGTACCCTGTAAAATATTGTTTGAAGTGGAAATTCTTTTATTGATAGTAACCTGTAGTTGACAAAAAGAGCTGATAATAATCCAAAAGTTATTAGTAACTGATCTCCGATCAAAACAAATTGTGAAGGCCTTAAAGAATTTTTATTAAAAATTTTCATGCTAAAAAATTTTTGATTTCGTAAACAACTTTTTCCAGATTTACATCTGAAATATTGGATCCGCTTGGTAAACAGAGACCAGTTGCAAAAAGCTCATCAGCTACACCATTATTATAAGATTCACATTTCTCAAACACAGGTTGCTGATGGAGTGGTTTCCACAATGCCCTTGTTTCAATATTTTGTTTTTCAAGTTGCAAACGCAGCTTCTCATTAATACCTTCTCCCAGTTTCTTATCAAAAAGAATAGTCGTTAGCCACCTGTTTGAAAAAAAACCTTTTGGTTCGGATAAGAATGTTATTCCATCAATATCACCCAGCTCACGTTTATAAAACTCAAAAATTGCTCTTCTTTTTTTTATTCTTTCTGGCAAGACTTCCATTTGTCCCCTGCCGATACCAGCTAGTACATTGCTTAGCCTGTAATTATAACCAATCTCTTTGTGTAGGTAAAATGCTGCTGGCTCTTTTGCCTGCGCAGATAAATGCCGTGCTTTACTTACGATCAGCTCATCATCACTTGTTAATGCACCACCACCACTGGTGGTTATTATTTTATTTCCATTAAAACTTAATATTCCAATCTTTCCCAAACTACCACAAGCCTTACCGTTATACTCACTTCCCAATGCTTCTGCAGCATCTTCGATCAATGGTATGTCATAGCGATTGGCTATTTCAATAATCTCATTCATTTTAGCGGGCATCCCATATAAATGAACAACCATGATTGCTGCTGGTTTTTTCCCTTTTGATGAAAGATCTTTTATAGCTTTTTCCAACAAAACCGGATCCATGTTCCAGGTCTCCTTTTCGCTATCTATAAAAACGGGCACTGCATCACAATAATTTATCGGGAATGCAGATGCTGCAAATGTGAAACTCTGGCACAATACAACATCGTCTTTTTTAATACCCAATATTTTCAATGCAAGGTGCAGAGCGCCTGTACCCGAACTAAGAGAAACAGCCCCTTTTACAGTAACAAATTCTGCAACTTGCTTTTCAAATGCATCTACATTCGGTCCCAATGGAGCAATCCAATTGGTTGTAAATGCTTCATTTACATATAATTTTTCCTTTTCGCCCATATGCGGCGACGAGAGCCAAACTCTTTCAGATACCAAGACTAATTGATTTTAAGTGTTACTTTTCAGGAGTAATAGATTAGAAATATTGTGTTAAAGGTAAGATAAAATGTTGTTTTTTCACAAATTATAATATTAAATGAAATTGTATAATGAAATTATATATGTGAATTTCTTCATGCAGAAGGGTTTAAATCCCATAAATTTTAAAATGCTTAAAAAAATCTGGTAGCTTAAAAAATCTCACGCATTAAACACCGTAGAAGCCGTTTTACAAATTGTCTTTTGCCGTTCTTTTAGGCTAATCGTTGCCCTTGAACGGCTCAACAGTTGCATGGCCCGTTTGGCTGATATCCTTTCTCAATATTGTGTGCCTAAAAGTGGTGAAGATTATTTTAAGATCCAACATGAAAGATTGATTTTCCACATACCAGGCATCATATTCAAACTTCTGTTGCCAGGAAATGGCATTTCTTCCATTCACTTGTGCCCAACCGGTAATACCGGGCCTTACAAGGTGCCGCTTTTTTTGCCTGGCATTGTATAAAGGCAAATAATTTACCAGCAACGGCCGCGGACCAACAATACTCATATCACCCTTAATAACATTTAATAATTGTGGTAATTCATCAAGAGATGATTTCCTGAGAAAGGAACCAAACTTTGTCAATCTTTTTTCATCAGCCAATAAATTACCAGCAGCATCTTTTGCATTTGTCATGCTGATGAATTTGAAAAGCGAAAATATTTTATCGTTGAGGCCTACACGCTTTTGTACAAAAAACAATTGAGTATGGCCCGTTAACAATAACAACAATAATATGATTAACATAAAAGGCATAAAAAAGACAAGGGCTGTTAATGCTGCCAGGAAATCCAATATTCTTTTTATAAAATTTTTATACAAGGTTCTGATGGTTTAGTAATTGGCAGGGCTCAAAGCCGCATTATTTTTTATTGAGCAGGCTTTTATATTCTTCCAGTAAAATATCCCAGATCATTTGCTGATCGTAGTGCGACTTTATCTTTTCCCGTATTGCATTTGCAAAAATGGCCCGCTGCTGTTCATTGCGCCTGATCGTTAACATAGCATCCTGCAATTTTTCTGTATTCTTTGGAGGAAAGAGCATGCCATTAATATTATCATCAACAATTTCATTGCAGCCATTTATATCTGATAACAACAACATACAATTCATAGATCCTGCCTGCATGGGTACATTTGGAAAACCTTCCCGGTAGCTTGGAAAAGTCAATGCCTGTGCTGCTGCAAGATAGGGCCTGATGTCTTTTTGAAAACCCCAACTTATGATCGCAGGATCTGAATGTAATAACGCTCTATGATGAGCGTCCAACGGATCTAATTCCGGTTCTTCATATCCTACCAGCCATAACCTATCATCAGGAAAATCTTTATGTACATGTTGAAAAGCATCTACCAATTCACCAATGCCTTTATCTTTTACAAGGCGTCCAACAAAAATCCATACCCAGGCATCTTTATTCGTTTTCTTTTCTTCACGCAAGTTTGCAGCTTGTTTTGCTATTGCTTCAGTGATAGAAAAAAAATTAGTATCGATGCCGTTACTGGAACCTTTACCCAAAACCTTCATTTTATTTGTTGCAACCTTTTGTTGCAGCAGGAATTGCTGAAGCACAAATGAGTTTGGATATACCCGGCTGGCAGCCATTCCCGTTAGTTGCTCCATAAGTCGGAGTAATTTTCTTAAAGCGCCTGTTGTTTCCATCCAGGGCAGGCCCGCAACAGTATGCAATCTTATCGGAACCCGGGTAAACCATGCCGCCCACATGCCCAACAGTCCTGCTTTGGGTGTATGTGTATGTACAATATCCGGTTTTAATTTCCGAAATATCCTTATAAGTTTTATCAAACACAGCAGGTCCTTCCATGGGCTGATCGTCCTGGTAAACGGAACAATGATATGCGGACATTTTTCCTGCTCAAGTAATCCTTTTACTTCCGGGCCATCGCTGCTGATCATAGTAACATCAAAGCCATGTTGTTGCATGAACGTCATTTGTCCCTTTAATAATACCTGGAGAGAGAGAGGTGCGGTGGTAATTCGTATTAGTTTCGGCATTGATTCATTTTAATTTATACGAGGAATGATATCAGATGTCAGCTATCAGACATCAGACATCAGCTATCAGACATCAGACATCAGAAATCTCACTTCCTATCGCCTCATCTGTTCAATAACAATTCCGCCGTCTCATTCATCGTCATACTTCTAAATCCATATTTCTCCCGCAATGAACAATAATGCTGAACAATTTGTTCAAGTTCGTGTAAGCATTCCCGTGTGTTATTGCCAAAATTATGTGGATGCCACCAGAGATGATAATAAGCCTTTTTCTTCGCTGCTGCTGTCATTTCCTTAAGGATACGCCTCATTTTCAGCCTGTTTTTTATTGGTTCCCGTGGCATCCATGGGCGGTACAACCTTGCAGCGGGTAAGCACAATGGTAACTGGTCTGTTTTAATATCTTTTAAATAAACCATTTTAATCGGCTGGAATTTAAGATATGCATCACCTGCCCTGAAAAACCTTTTCATAAAAGTTGATCCTGTTGACGGTGCCCAATACCATATATCCGGACTTGTACGAAGAGACGTGATACCAGCATCTGCACATATCGAAAGATATTCTTTATTGAATTGATTTCTTGGTAATACGATTGAACGTATGGTGGTTCCGTTTTGCAATGCAATCTTACACGCCAGGTTTATATCTGCTTTGAATTGTTCGAAGGTTTGTCCTTTTTCCAAACAGAAATAATGTGCATACGTATGTGTCGCCATTTCCTGGTGTGGGGTTGATTTTATTAATTCAATCAATTCCGGCGCAAAATGAAATGGATCTTCCTCATTATAAAACCCATGCTTTTCAATCCACTCGTAAGCAGAAACATTTGGATTTTCGAATGTGGGTAATATGGCAGGTTTGTTTTTTAACCATTCCGTTTTATTATGCCAGTAAAGCATACCTACTGTTGCCCATGTTACATGAATATCATTAGAAGAAAATATTTCAAGTACTTTAGGAATCGAATCAATGCTGTTCCTGAAATACTGCTGTTGATGTTCATTCAGAACCATGTGTTCAAAACAGCCCCAATGCAGTTCAAAGTCGAGTGATATGGTAAAGATGCCTGTGTCAGACATGAAGTGTTGTTTTAAATATTGCTTTATAAAATGATGTCAGCAATCAGATATCAGAAATCAGCTTATTCGATTTCCCTTATAGTTCTTGTTTTGCCTACATCTGATTGCTGACCTCTATATTTTCACAAACCGTCGCGTTATATGATCTTTATAAGTGCTGGCTTTACAAAATATAATAAAGAAAAACGGCATCAGCTGCGCCTTTTGACGCATTGCAATACCAAGATTACCGGTTACCTGTGCCAATGCAAATGAAGCAAATAAAAAAAAGAAAAGGCAAATGCGAAACCACCCGTTCCAATCACGCCAATATAATATTCCTTTTTTTATCACTATAAAGAACATATAGATGTATACCAAATTTTCGAAAGAAACAAGAATCCCCAGGCCACCCTGCCCATCAAAAAATAAGGGCCGGAACCAAAACGTAAACATCTTCATGAATAAATTATAGTTCTGTATGTCAATACCTGAAGTTGATTTACTCAATTCGGTCGCCCTGTGACTTAATGTTGTGGACGACAGGATATCGATACTTTCCGTATCAGTAAATTTAAAAACCGTGTCGCTTATATAATAAAATATAATGCCCGCCACAAGGAATATGATCCACCTCAGATAAGTTTTAATACCAGAAGAAGTTAGTACTACTCCCAGCATGACTGCCATGATTGCTGTAAATAATATATGTGGCCGTACCATAAAAACGATAAAACCTCCAATGATGATTGGTATAATCCTCCTGCTAAACCTGCTAAGCCCATAAGCAAACAATGCTAATCCTAACAAAATCGTAGATCCTTTCCCTAATGAACATGACCAGAAATGAAGATTGGGTAAAAGGAAAACAATTTCTAATAATGTAAAACGCTGCCATACCGGTGGAAGTTTTATATTTTCACGTGCAGTAATATAAAAGATCAGGATAGCTATATAACCAAAAAAAGAAAAGATGATCATACAGGAATAGTATGATAAATTAAACAGGTTAGAAAAGGGCCATGCCAGGAATTGTATAAAGGTGGTCCCAATTCCAAATAAATCAAACCATTCTGGTGCCGCCTTCGACCTGGTAAAATATCCAACTGAGTCACTGGCTGTTTGCGCTGCATACACAGCATACGCAATGGACATTATTACATGTACAGCAAACAATAGCCAAAGATAATTTTCAGAAAGAATATTAAACCTGTTGCTCAGACCCTTAATCATATAAGTTATGATCAGCAAAAGAAGTAATGTGACAACTAAAATATCCATATATTAAAAAAGTTCCATTGTACCCAACGAGGGCTGCCAATGACTGAACTGCTCAAAGTTATTAAGATTATTTTTTGCAAGCGGCCTTATTGTAATAATAGGCCCTTTATTATAGGGACCAAAAAAATTGGCCACTTGTTTTTTCCCCGATAAATATAAAGGTGAGCCTGCACATGAAACTAAAGCAGGCCTTATTTTTCCTGCAAGTTTTTTAAATGCGGCCTTTGCCAGTTTATCATTTTCATCACCAGGTTCTGTCCAAACCTCACAAACACGCAGCTCCATAAACTTTTTTAGTTTTTTAAGCCTGAAAATAAATCCAAATTTGCCAGGTTCAATGATCGCTCCATATTTTGCTACCGGGCAATCGCGGTAGCGCCAGCATAAGTACTGGTAATCAACAGGAGTATGTAAAAAAAGTTCAGCTTTTGGTAATGACCAATTGTTATCGAGTTTTTTTAATGTTTCTTCAACTGAATGTTCATTATAAAAACCAGTGATTTTTTCTGTAGAAAAAAACTGCGGCAGTAAACTTCCTATACGAATATACAATGGCAGCTGCCCTACCGTTGACCAACCCATTTTTAAATAACCTTGCTTACTCACTGCATTTGGTGAATTGAAAACCATTCCTATTCCTTCTGTTTTACATTCTTCAACTACCTGCATAGTTAATTTTTTAAAGATGCCCTTTCCCTGGAATGCAGGATCGGTAGCTGTGTCAACAGCCCTTACTGCTGAGATGGTTTCTTTTTGAGATACCCAACTCCAATGCATAAAGGCACGCAACCCAACAATCTTACCATCTTCTATAGCCAACAAGGTTTTTGATCTGCCAAAGGGATTCTTTTCATGCTTCCATAAAAAATACGCTTCTGTTTTTGGCGTAAGCGCTTCCCCAAGGCTTTGTTTTAATAAAGCAACCATTTCAGGAACATCTTCTATGGTAGATTGACGAATGATCATTTTAAAAACATGAATTTTTTGTACGAGTTAGATTGATGTCAGAAATCAGGTATCAGATATCAGCTGTTATGATTTTTGTAGCTGATTCTTTAATTCAATTTCTCTGCATTTACCAACTAAAATTTTAAACTGCTGACTGCTGATTTTAGATTGATGTCAGAAATCAGGTATCAGATATCAGCTGTTATGATTTTTGTAGC
>JBDTLP010000168.1:0-7384 GCA_039934735.1 Ferruginibacter sp.
TAATTCGTTTTGAAAATTCGTGTTGAAGTTTTTAAGAAAGCAGCCACCAGAAGATAGCCGCTTTGTAAAATAAAACCCCCAAGAAACTTTTGTATAACCCTGGTCAATGAAATCTCCAGGATGTATTTTAATTCGTGTAATTCGTTTTGAAAATTCGTGTTGAAGTTTTTAAGAAAGCAGCCACCAGAAGATGGCCGCTTTGTAAAATAAAACCCCCAAGAAATTCTTATAATCTTTTTAGTGAATCTTTTGATCTTATTTGTGAGTCAGTTCAGAATTTGTCGGAGTAGTTAGAATCATGATCACAGTTTCTGAGCAGTATTCAAATCCCGGAGCTTTAAAGAAAGCAGCTACCAGAAGGTAGCCGCTTTGTAAAATAAAACCCCCAAGAAATTAATTTTTTATAATCTTTTTGATGAATTTGTCAGTGCTTGTAGTTACTTCAAGGATGTAATTGCCTTTTGCAATGTTACCAAAGTTTGTAAGTACTACGATGTTATCACCAGTTTGAAGAGATACTTTTCTTGTCAACATTTCTTTACCATCGAAAGAGATGATCCTGAAAGTTGCCATTTCATCAGAAGCACTTGTTACAGAAACCCTGATATCGCTGATGAAAGGATTCGGATAAACACTGAAGTCATTTACATTTAATGAACCGCTTAATTTGATAGCAACGATTTTAGAGAAACCATATTTACCATCGATATCAACGATCTTTAAACGGTAGTAAACGATAGCAGAAGTAGTATTCAACACATCCGTGTACTGGTAAGCGTGAGTGAATGATGTAGTGCCATTACCTGCTACTTTACCTCTTGCTTCAAAATGAACACCATCAATACTTCTTTCTACTATAAAATAATCGCTGTTTAGTTCTGATTCAGTTGTCCATGTTATAAAACCATTCTTATTTAAAAGAGCAGCTTTGAAAGTAGTCATCTTAACAGGAACCGGGCCACCGTTAGCACCAATTACCGCAGTACCATCATCTGTGAATACATCACCAGCTTGTGAATTAGCAGTGATACGTGCAGTGTTTGTAATACTTTCAGGAGTTGCACCAGCTCTTACTCTGAATTTAACACTGTAATCTCCGTTTGGAGCAGCTGGTAATTCACCACCTGTTGAACCAGTTGCACCAGCACCCAGGAAGAATTTCACATAAGTCTTACCGTTAGCAGTACCTTTCATTGCTTCGTCATTGTCATTTGCATCAGTCTTAATACCTGCAGAAACTCCAGCACCATTTACAACTTCAAGTGTGTTTGCAACATAAGTAACGTTAGCGGGTAAAGTATCAACAACTATTGCATTGTAAGCAACACCATTACCAGCATTTGAACCAGATAATACATAAGTAAGTTCTTCGTTCGCATCAACATAACCATCACCATTTGCATCAGTAACTGTTTTATCTAAAGTAACCAGTGGATCTTTCATCCTGATGTTAAAGGTAAATACGCTTGGGAAATATTGATCCTGTTCTGTACCAAACTGAACAGAAACCTGTGTAGCATTTGGTGCGATTCCAAATCCTTGTCCAACATTTACTTCGTCAATATCAATACCCATCTGGTTGGTATAATTAGGATTCTTAGTGGTAACGTTTACACCATTCTTTGTTACTGAACCATTCCAGAAATTGTTAGCAGGGTTCATTGCGTTTGTAACAGTGATATTGTTTACTTTAAGAAAATCACCATCAGGACTAGATGCAGAACCATAAAGGTTAGCATCACCTTCCCAGGCCATCGTTGCCATTACAGCTTCATCGGCAGCTAGTGGGTTGTTAGGTACATTTAATCCACTTAAAGTCACATTTAAAGTAGTTGCAGCACCAGTATTAAATACTTGTGCAAAACCTCCATAAACACGTAAACTATTATAAGGCTGTGCAACATTTTCGTAAGCAACTACAATTGTCCATCCTGCATATTGTCCGCCACCCGAAGTATTTCCGGCAGTAGATGGAACATCAGCAACAGTATAAGTTCCTGCGCCAAGTGTGTTTACAAATTGAGTTATGTCCACAAAAGCCTGGTAAATTTTGTCATTACCTGTTACTGCAAACTGATCAACGTTTGTTGCAGCAGTGATAGCTGAAGTATAAGCACCAGTTGTTCCTTTACGGATCTTAATCTTACGTAAAGTATCCGGTGAACTCGTGATCACAGAATTATTGATTCTGCCACCCCAGTACAAACGGGCAAACTTGATAACATTAGTACCTGCAGGTAAAACCAGGTCAGCAGAAGATGAATTCTTTGTGCCAGCTCCTACACCAGTTGTACCATCAATGTCGATAAAGGTCATGTTGTTGTTATCATTACCAACACCAGCGCCAGCGAAACCTAAACCACCAACGCCGTTATTGGCATTACCAGTTTGGTTCATACTTGTTAGGTCAACAACGCCATTGTTAACAATGTGCATTGATGTGTTACCAAACATTACGGTACCACCCTTTAAATTTTCTGAATAAGCAAGAGCATAAGGTCTGATGCTCGTTTGTGCGTTGGCTGCATTTGTTAACATACCAAGCAGAATAGTTGCAATAGCAATCTTTTTTGTAAAATTTGTAAGCATTTTCTTGAGTTTAGAGGTTTAGAAAAAGGCTCACAGAAATTTGGAGGTTGAAATTTTACGAAAGGATAGTGAACGATAATATAATTAAATACAAAACTTGAGACGTAGGAAAATAAGTCTGAGGAATTTCAGTGGTATAGGAGAGGTATGAGGTAATTCGTTCTGGATGTAAAAGTAGAAAAAATATTTAAAGCTCCAAATGTTTTTGTAGTATTTTTTTCAAATATTTTTATTTATGATTGGGTATAATAAGTAGTTAATTGCTTTATATGCCTGAAAATGAAATAATTAAATAGGATAGTGAACTTGCGATTTTGTCGTATATATTCTACAAATTGTGTAAGAGAATTTCAAAAAAACTATAAAAAAGCGTCCTGTTATGGGTCAACCAGAGATGTGAAAATCGATCAGAATTTCAGTTTTGAGGCAAAATTCTTTATGAATTTTCCACTTTTGTCCAAACTATAAACTGACAATACGAGGCATTTCTATTCAAAATATAGTAATCCTCTAGGTAATTTTCAGCCGTGTAAAATTTCGTAAATGCCTCCAAAGTGGTGACAATGGGTTTTGCAAAACTGGGATAAATGGGATCTCTATTTCTCAGCAATTGCTTTTTGATCTTTATTATGAAAAAATATTACGCTATGGTTCTGATTACCAATATCGTTGCCCTGCCTGATAAACTTAGTTGGATTATCTATTTTCAAGAAAACTTCCAGTCGCTCTTCAAAACCGATCTTAGCAGGATCATATACTATTTGCAGACATTTAGCATGACCAGTGCTACCAGTACAAACGGATTTATAGTTGGGATTCAGGGTTTTTCCGCCACTATACTACTTGTAACACTAATAACTACTTGTAATTTTTGAAAAATAGCTTTGGTACTCCCAAAACATCCATTTCAATGGGTTGCAGTTTCGGCAGTTGGGTTAGCATTTGTATTGTTATCCAACTGTTTTAACTTTATTCAATTTACGATAGGTTTTGTTAGTTCCTGGTTTACTTTCATTTTTTAACTCAAACCCATAACTTCTTCCATGTCATCTAAAATTTTTCTTAAAACCGGAATCATATTAATAATAATTTCAACACTGCTCAATTCCTGTCATTCTAAATCTACAGCAATGCCAAATATAAATACCTATGCCATCAGGTTAAAACCTGGTGCTGATCTAAAAAAATCCATACAAGCATTTGTAAATGAACACAAATTTACGGCGGCCTGGATCAATACCTGTGTCGGCAGTCTTACAAATTATAATATACGTTTTGCAAACCAGCCACAAGGAAGTACCGGCGAAGGACATTTTGAGATCGTAAGCTTAACCGGCACACTTTCCACCAATGGCTCACATATGCATATAAGCATCAGCGATAGCACGGGTAAAACCATTGGCGGACACCTGGCGGAAGGATGTATTATATATACAACGGCGGAAATTGTAATTCAGAGCACGGACGAATTTGTGTTTAAAAGAGAAAAGGATGGAACAACGCCGTGGGAGGAACTACAAATACATAAGAAAGAAGAGTAAATAATTCGTGTTTCCTTTTTCTATTATTTTATATTTTATTTAGGTTGAAGTCTTTAAAGAAATTTTCAAAAGACAACGTACAATATTCAATACTCTATGAGAATCCGTTGAGCATAGCAGGTTGTATCCCTGTTCGATATTCTACCTGTATTGAAGTCTCTGATATAATTTTCAAAACGTACAATATCCCATGCTCAATGGAGGGTACCTGATTATTGAGTATTGTACGTTGTATTTTGAAAATTTCTTTTGAGCTTTCCCTCCACGCAGAATACCAATTAATGAAGTAACTGCCAATTAACGCCCTAACTTTGCGCCCAAAGACTGACCTAAATGAAATTTTTTCCGGAATCGACCTTACATCAATTAGAATTTGATAAGATAAAAGAATTATTAGCTGCACATTGCCGCACCGAATATGCAAAAGGAAAAGCATTGCACTTACGCATCCACACAAAAAAAGAATTTATAGAAAGAGAACTACAGCAAACAAACGAATTTAAAATTTTACTTCAAAGCGGTCAATATTTCCCCAACGACTTCCCCATAAATATTTCTAAAGAGATAAAATTACTTGGGATACCAGGTGCCTCTTTAAGTGGCGAACAATTTTTATTAATAAGAAGGCTCACAGAAAATACCAATAATATTTTTCGGTGGTTTGATGCAGAACGAAAAGTTGCCCATGCAGCGCTTTCGAAAGTGATAGCGCATACTTACTATGAAAAAGCGATCAGGAAAATGATTGATGATGTGCTTGATGAATCAGGAATTGTAAAAGACAATGCCAGTGAAGAACTTGCCAGGATCAGGCTAAACCTATTCCGTAAACGCAACGAACTTCGTAAAGCATTCGACCGCATTGTAAGCAAGATGAACAAGCAAGGCTACCTGGCTGATATTGAAGAAAGCTTTATGAATGGCAGAAGGGTGTTGGCTGTTTTTGCTGAACAAAAAAGAATGATCAAAGGAGTGTTGCATGGAGAAAGCGATAGCCGCCGTACAAGTTTCATTGAACCAGAAGAAACAACAGAACTGAATAACCAGGTATTCTCACTTGAATACGAAGAAACAAAAGAAGTCTATCGTATCCTGCGTGACCTCACCCTAAAATTGAGCATCTATGCGCCGCTGTTAAAAACCTATTTCGAAATTGCCGGTGAATTCGATTTCATCAGGGCGAAGGCAAGGTTAGCCGAAGATATTGCTGGTAACTACCCGCAGGTGCATGACCGTGCCTTTGTTAAACTGATTGATGCTTATCATCCCTTATTGCTGTTGTATAATAAGAAAGCAGGCAAATCTACCATACCGGTTAACCTTAGCCTCGGTGATGAGAACAGGATACTTGTCATTAGCGGCCCCAATGCAGGAGGTAAAACGGTTACGTTAAAAACAGTGGGCCTGGTACAAGTAATGATGCAAAGTGGCTTATTGGTTTCGGTTAGCCCCGACAGTGAAATGGGTATCTTCAAACAGATGATGATCCATATCGGTGACACGCAGAGCATTGAATTTGAACTCAGCACATATTCTTCCCATCTAAAAAACATGAAGCATTTCATGGAAGAGGCAAATGGCAAGACTTTGTTTTTTATAGATGAACTCGGCAGCGGCAGTGACCCCAACCTTGGTGGTGCTTTTGCAGAAGTGATCATGGAAGAACTTGCATTTAAACATGCATTCGGAATCGTGACCACGCATTACCTCAATTTAAAAGTAATGGCCAATAAGGTAAAGGGCATCATCAACGGCGCCATGCAGTTTGATGAAAAGAACCTGTTGCCATTGTACAAACTGCAGGTAGGCAAACCCGGCAGCTCCTATACTTTTTCTATTGCAGAAAGAATTGGCCTCGATAAAAAACTGATCGCACGGGCACGCACACTTGTAGATGAAAATCATTTTCAGCTTGATAAAATGCTGAACAGCACCGAGCAGGATCGCCAGGTAATTGACAAAGAAAAAGAAAGGCTGCAACAGCTTTTAAAAGAAAATGAAGCATTAAGAAAAGAAATGCTGAAAGTAATAGACAAAGAAGAACACCAGCAGGAAGTTGAAAAATTAAAATTGCAGAACAAACTATCCGAAGACAAACTCATTTACCTGAAAGATATGGAGCGCCGCCTGAAAGCTATGGTAATAGAATGGCGCAAAGCAACAGACAAAGACAGCGTTGTAAAAATGATCCAGGCTCTGCTCTTTAATCAAAAAGAAAAGATGCAGGTAGAAAAGCGCCAGAAAAAAATGAATGAAAATTTTGTAGAAGTAGGAGGCGAGATAAAGATTGGCGATAAAGTAAGAATGAACCAGAACCGGCAGGTAGGGATCGTAAAAGAATTACGGGGTAAGAAAGCGTTGTTGCAGGTGGGAGTGATGCCGATTACGGTGGAATTAAAAGATTTGACGGTTGTGAAAGATAAAGTGCTTTAAAAGAAATACTTCATGATTCGATATTCCTTGTTCCTTGTTCGATATTCTATCAGGGGTGGAGTCACTAAAGAAATATTCACTTAGCAACGTACAATAATCAATGAACTGATAAATACTTCGTGATTCGATATTCCTTGTTCGATATTCTATCAGGACTGTAGTCACTAAAGAAATATTCAATAACCAACGTATAATAATCAATGATCTGATAAATACTTCGTGATTCAATATTCCTTGTTCCTTGTTCGATATTCTATCAGGGGAGAAGTCACTAAAGAAATATTCACTTAGCAACGTACAATAATCAATGAACTGATAAATACTTCGTGATTCGATATTCCTTGTTCGATATTCTATCAGGACTGTAGTCACTAAAGAAATATTCAATAACCAACGTATAATAATCAATGATCTGATAAATACTTCGTGATTCAATATTCCTTGTTCCTTGTTCGATATTCTATCAGGGCTGAAGTCACTAAAGAAATATTCACTTAGCAACGTACAATAATCAATGATCTGATAAATAGGGCCATTTATTTATGGTGATCAGCCATTATTATTTTACATCTATCCAGTGCTTCAATAAATGTACCTGTAACGTTAGCTTTACCTATTGCAAATAATAGTCTTGTATCTTTCAATTCAGCCATTACCTGTTTACTGTTTACTTCTGATAAAATAAGGTTTGTTCCATGCTGTTTTAATTCTTTTTGTACGTCCTCTATTGTCTTAATACCAGTTGCATCAATGATTGGCACATTCCTCATACGTATGATCAGTATTTTCGGTGGCTTTTCAATAAACTTCATTGCATCTTT
>JBDTLP010000169.1:0-7240 GCA_039934735.1 Ferruginibacter sp.
CTGAATTTTTAAGGATATAAAAATAAATCCAGGATGAACAATTAATAAACTTGTGATGGATACAAATAACGCCTATTTGCGTTTATAATTTTTTGGTATAGGGAACGACACTGATAATTCTTTGTTAAACTCATATTGCTTAAAATTAAGGCTTATATCAATTTTATTTTTTTCAGAGGCGATGATCTGGCGGTTGGTAGAAAAAAAGATTCCATTTTTATTTTCATAATCATCATAGGTAATATCGGCCGTCCTGTTTCTATTCATGTCCACATCATCCATTTTACTATGCAATAATAATTTATTATCCAGTGAAAGTGTCATCAGATTTTTAAAATCCTGGCCAAATGAAGAAATAAGTATAAACCTGTCATATTGTTTATATGCACTTATGGTATCATTATAAAAAACAGGATTACCAACAAGAAGATTCTGCAAAGTTGTAAAATCAAAAGGTATTCCTGTTACCTCCTGCAAATAATCCAGTGACCTGTATTGAACTTCTTTATCCCGTTTATTCAAAAGTATAACACTATCCTTCGTGATAAGTGCCCTGTATATTTCAACATTGAGAAACGTAGCAGATAATGATATCCAGATCGTACTATCTTTTATTATTCTTACAACAGCTGTGATATCGGGTGATTTTCCTTTAGTATCAACTTTTATTTTAGCAGAGAATGTTTTAAAATCAATAAAATGTGATTTAAATCCCGCAACAGTTTCATTGATCACTCTAAGTGAATCTTCAGAAGATTTATTGCTCATTAAATTCGTAGTATCCTTGGGTGCTATTGCTTTATTTATTTGCTTGGCTGTTTTACAACCAACAAATATTACACTCAAAAAAATGGTGGTTATAAAAAATAAATGCTTCATTAAATTTTTTAAAAGTGAAATTAATTTATTGAACTCCTGTATGGCCGAAGCCGCCAGCGCCGCGTTGTGTTTCATTCAATTGCTGTACCACAATTAATTCTGCTTTATCAACTTTAGATATCACCATTTGTGCTATTCGATCACTATTATTGATCGTTGCTTCTTCATTACTTAAATTAATAAGCAACACTTTTATTTCTCCCCGATAATCACTGTCGATGGTACCAGGTGTATTCAGGCAAGTGATGCCTTGTTTAAAAGCAAGACCGCTACGGGGACGTATTTGAGCTTCATAATTTTCAGGTAATTCTATGAACAAGCCTGTTGGAATTAATTGCCGCTCTAACGGTTTTAATAAAACAGGCATATCAAGGTTGGCCCTGATATCCATACCTGCAGATCCTTCTGTAGCATATGATGGTGCAGGATTATCAGAATTATTTACGATCGAAATTTTTAGTATTCCCATTTGTAGAATTTAAGAATTATTCTTTTTCAATAAAGCGGTTGCATAAGCAACAAGGCCTTCTTCTCTTCCGGCAAATCCCATTTTTTCAGTAGTAGTTGCTTTAATAGATATGTCTGAAACGCTAATCAATAAAATAGTTGATATGGCATTTTGCATAGCCTGAATATGCGGAGCTATTTTTGGAGTTTCGAGGCAAAGTGTACTGTCAATATTCACCACCTGGTATCCTTTTTCTTTTACAAGCTCAAAAGTCTTTGCAAGCAATATCTTACTGTCGATATTTTTATAAGCTGCATTTGTATCGGGAAAATGTATACCAATATCTCCAAGGCACAATGCACCCAACAGAGCATCACAAATAGCATGTAATAATACATCTGCATCACTATGACCTACGGCTCCTTTATGATGGGGTATCTTTACTCCGCCGATCCAAAGGTCTCTTCCTGCTGTAAGTTGATGAAAATCTATTCCTGAACCAATCCTGTACGCCATCTTATGAATTAAGAATTATGTGTTAAGAATTATGAATTGTATTTACAACTTTAATCTCTATGTAATTATTTTTAGTAGCAGGCGCAAGATAAGGTATAAATAAAAAAAACGTCCCGTATGAACGGGACGCTTTTAAATATTTTTTTGTGAAATTATTTTTTGTCAAGATCAAATAACAAACTGAAACGAACTGTATTTGATAATGGGTTACGGTTAACTCCTGAACCAGTTGGTAACAAATAAGCGAAGTTCAAACCAAACATGTTGTATTTCAAACCAGCACCTAAAGTGAAATACCTGCGGTCTCCTTTCAATTTATTTTCAAAGAAATATCCTGCTCTGAAAGAGAATTGTTCTTTGTACCAGTATTCAGCTCCTACTGATACAGTAACTTCTTTAATTTCTCCATTTTTGCCATCAGCATCTCCGAATGAACTGAACCAGCTGCTAACAACACCTTTAGAACGATAGTCTTTCAAAGCATTTATACTTGTATCTGTTGATGGAGGAGTTGGAACCAATAATTTATTCAGATCAAGAGCAAAAGTAAGTTTGTTATCTGCATCAACTGCTTTGTTATAAGCAATACCAACACCGAAGTTAGCAGGAATGTAGTCTTTTTGAGTTGCATCATTTGTATAAGCGATCTTAGAACCAAGGTTGCTTAAAGTAACGCCCCAGTTAAATCCGTTTCCAGCTTCATTTGTTCCATTGTGATAGAAGTGAAGATCACCAGCAATAGCAGTTCCTTTTTTATAAGTAACACCATTTACGTTACCGCCGGCAAGATCAGAACTGATATAACGTATAGCTACACCAAGGCCACTTTTCTTTCCTAATTTTCTTGAATATCCCAAATCAACGGCAAACTCACGCGGGCGAAAAGTTTGTAACGGGCTACCACTAAAATCTGTGAACTGAATGCTACCAAGGCTGAAATATCTTAAGGATGCTGATATAGCAGACATTTCGTCAATTTTATAGTAACCAGCTAAAGAAGCAAGGTAAACATCATTTAACTTAAGGTCATTTAACCATGGCGTATAAGTTACAGCGATAGCTGCTTTACTTTTTGCAAATGGCGTTTTTGCAAGATTCCAGAAATTAGCGTTAGCATCAGCCGACGTAGCGATTCCTACATCACCCATTCCACCACTTCTCGCATCTGGAGATATACGTAAAAAAGGAACGGCAGTTGTTACAACATTGATCGGATCAGCGGATTGGGCATTGGCTACAGTAATTGCGCCTCCCATTAACATAACTAAGGCAGTTAGTTTCAAAGTTACTTGTTTCATGCGTTTTTTGATTGTCTTGGTTAGGTAGACTTACCTCTATAAGCGTTTGATTTAAAAGTTTTATTTGCTGTAAAAATAGCGGATTTCTTTAAAACACCAATTTATTTATAAACAAGATGTTAAAAAAAAACTAAAATGGCTACAAATATATTAAGAACATCATTACTAAATCAAAAAAATATTTTTTTTTAATTTCTACTATCAAGTGTGAAAAACGTCCCGGTTTATCAAATTATTGCATGAAAAGATAATTCTAAGGTGTTAATTGTAAAGGACTATTGCAGATCCAGCTTTTTTTCTAACGAAATTTTATAAACAAATTATTAGAAGTTCATTAATATTTTTTGAAAAAAAACTTAAAAATATTTCCATGTGCGGCAAAGTATTTATATTCGCCGATAGTGTAACCTCATACAATATTAAAGAAATCCTTTCGTTAAACAATTTGCAAAACGAATGCACATGCAAAAAATAATTTCAGGTAAAAACCTGATGGTTTTAATCGCTACCGCTGTTACAATTAGTTCGTGTAGTCTATTTTCTAAGCCGAAAGGCAAATCCGGTGTAACCGGATGGGCATATGACGACAAGAAGCTGGGTAATTTTCACGTAGCAAAAGTCAAGTACCCAAAAGCAGGACCAGGTCTGGTTTTTGTTCAGGGCGGCTCATTTGTAATGGGTGCCAAAGATGAAGATGTTATGGGAGACTGGAACAATATACCCCGCAGGGTTACCATTCCATCTTTCTTCATTGATGAAACTGAAGTAGCAAACGTTCATTACAGGGAATACCTGTACTGGCTTGAGAATACTTTCAGTGGAGATTCCAATATTATTAACAAGACGCTTCCGGATACACTTTGCTGGAGAGAAGAGCTTGCTTATAATGAACCTTACGTAGAATACTATTTCAGGTATCCTTCATATAATTATTATCCTGTTGTGGGCGTTAGCTGGCAACAAGCTCATGATTTTTGTATCTGGAGAACAGATCGTGTTAACGAACTTATGCTTGTAAAGAAAGGCTATCTTAAAAAAGATGCTATAAAAAGGGAAATGAAAGGTGCTGGTGGCGATGGTTCATTTAATACAGAAACGTATTTGATGAATCCAGAAATGATCCAGGGCAGGAATAAGCCAAAGAAATCAGATCTGAAAGATGTAAATGGCAAACCACGTAGTGTTGTTAAAATGGAAGATGGTATTTTAAACATGGGGTATCGCCTGCCTACTGAAGCTGAGTGGGAATATGCTGCTTATGGATTACTTGAGCAAAACCCTTCTCCACGTAAAAAGGAAAAAGGTTCCGGTGAGGAATTACGCTCTAATCAGCAAATATATTCATGGAGCAAAAATCCAAATGGTTTAAGAGATAACCGTCGTGGTAGCTGGCAGGGTAAGTTCCTTGCTAACTTCAAACGCGGTAGCGGAGATAACATGGGAGTTGCCGGTGGTTTGAATGACCGTGCAGCGATACCTGGGCCTGTAAAAGCGTTTTATCCAAATGCCTTTGGCTTGTATAATATGAGTGGTAACGTGAGTGAGTGGGTGGGTGACGTGTACAGGCAGGTTACTCCACTTGATGCACAGGATTTCAACTATTTCCGTGGTAATAAATTCCAGAAATATTATAAGAATAGCAGCGGTGAATATGAAAGAGATAGCATGGGCCATTTGAAGAAAGCTGATATTTCTGATGAAGAGGTTAAGAATCGTGCAAACTATCAACACAATAATGTTATCAATTACCTTGATGGTGATTCTGCAAGTAAAGTTAACTACCAATATGGTGTAACTACATTGGTAAATGATCAGTCAAGAGTTATTAAAGGTGGTAGCTGGAATGACAGGGCTTATTGGTTATCTCCCGGAACACGCCGTTTTATGCAGGAAAGCCAGTCAGCAAGCACAGTAGGTTTCAGATGTGCTCAATCATATCTCGGCCCACCAGAAGGACCTGGATTTAAAGAAGGTAATATCTTCGGAAAAAGAAAACAGAATAAACGTAAGAAGAAATAAAATAATTAAAAAAATAGAAGCCCCTTCAGCAGCAATGTTTGAAGGGGCTTTTCTTTTGCAGCTATTAGCTGTAAGCTACAAGCTTTAAGTAGTTCTTAATGAATTGAATTTTTCAAATATTACGAATGACTAAAAGCAATACGCTATAAGTAGCTCCTTATGAATTTGAACTTTTCAAATAATACAAACGACTTATAGCTTGCAGCTAATAGCTTATAGCTTTTACTTAATTTTGTTTCTATGTACATTGATGAACTCTACAAATTGTACCTGGAAAATCCTTCTGTTGAAACAGATACCAGGAAAATAAAACAAGGTGATATTTTTTTCGCCCTGAAAGGCCCCAACTTTAATGGTAACCATTATGCCCAGGCTGCCATAGATGCAGGGGCCTCGTGGTCCATCGTGGATGAATCAACAGGTGTAGCTAATAATAAGATCATACATGTTGATGATTGTCTGCAAACACTGCAACAATTGGCAAAGAAACACCGGGAGCAATTTAATATCCCGTTCATTGCAATAACAGGAAGTAACGGTAAGACCACCACGAAAGAATTGATACATGCAGTTCTTTCTTCTACTTTTAAAACATATACTACTACAGGAAATTTAAATAATCATATTGGTGTACCGTTAACCATTTTAAAAATAAAAAAAGATGCAGCTTTTGCAGTGATTGAAATGGGCGCCAATCACATGAAAGAAATTGCAGGCTATTGTACCTACGCCATGCCTACACATGGATTAATTACAAATTGTGGTAAAGCACACCTGGAAGGTTTTGGCAGTGAAGAGAACATAAAAAAAGCAAAGGGAGAACTCTTTGATTATTTAAGAGAATATAATGGTAATGCATTTGTTTTCTGGGATTATGATTACCTGAGAGGTATGAGCAATGGTATTTCAAACATCATTACATATGGAACGACTGATGAAGTTCAATACGCCGGACAGGTTAAAAATCATAGTGAGTTACTTGAAGTAACATTATTGAAAGGAGCTAACATCAAAGAGATTAGAACGCAAATGGTTGGCTGTTATAATTTACCCAATGTACTTGCAGCAGTGGCTGTTGGTAAAACTTTTAATATCCCTGATGAAAATATAAAGTCTTCTTTAGAAAATTATTTACCTTCTAATAGCCGGTCACAGTTAATTGAAAAAGACAGCAATAAAATTATACTGGATGCGTACAATGCCAATCCTTCCAGCATGAAAGTAGCGATTGAAAATTTTGCGATGATGCATGGAGAGAAAAAAGTATTAATGCTTGGTGGAATGATGGAACTGGGTAAAGACAGCATTGCAGAACATGATAAACTTGTATCACAGATCAATCAAAATAAATGGCAGCAAGTTGTATTGGTTGGAAATGATTTTAAAAACCTCCCCGAAAATTTCATTCATTTTAATAATGTATCTGAAGCAAAGACCTGGCTCAGTAAACAAGGATTTAAGAATACCCAGATTCTAATTAAAGGTTCACGCAGCATGCAAATGGAAAAGGTTTTAGAATGATTTTAATATCACGTTATAAGCATGTACATTTGCCTCCCGAATTAAAGTATTAAATAACGGAGACGTGTCCGAGTGGCTGAAGGAGCACGCCTGGAAAGTGTGTATAGGGGAAACTCTATCGCGAGTTCGAATCTCGCCGTCTCCGCAAAAATTACCCTATGTTCTTTGTTTACATTCTTCAGAGTTTGAAGGATCTTTCTTTCTACGTTGGACAATGCGATGACCTTGATAAAAGAATGTCAAAACACTTCGATGGAATGAGTAAGTACACTGCTTCCAAAAGACCACTTCGCCTCAAATATTTCGAAATATATAATACTCGAACAGAAGCCCTCAAAAGAGAGAATAGTATCAAAAAAATGAAAAGTAGAATCTTCATTGAAAGCCTGATCAAAAACTGGATTCGGTAAATACTCATTTTTTTATCCGGGTGGTTGAAGAAGTCCCGATGCATCGGGAGAAAGTGTGTATAGGGGAAACTCTATCGTCCCGATTTTATCGGGACGAATCTCGCCGTCTCCGCAAAAATTACCCTATGTTCTTTGTTTACATTCTTCAG
>JBDTLP010000170.1:0-7197 GCA_039934735.1 Ferruginibacter sp.
AAACCTGCGATTGGTTTAAACAACGGTATTCTTTATTTGATGTTATCGCCTTTTGCAATTGTAGGAGTTATCGGCTTTCGTTGGTGGAAGAGTAACAAACTGAGGGAGGCTGAGGAACAGAAGGCAATTTGATTTTATTTTCCTCTTTAATTGCGTTGTATGATTGGAAGACGGATGATACTGAGCTGGCGGATGAACAGGGATTTATTTTTTGTTCCAAAAAATTTACAGATAATTTTCTTGTATTTGCTTCTTTAAGACCTTTGATATTATTATGAATTTATCAGCATGTTGCGCAAGCAACATAAATCCGTGTTCATCCGCTCCTTCCGTGTCATCCGTCTTCCAATCATACAACGCAAGTAAATCAACACAATCAATATTGCTTGATAAAAGTATAGAGATTAAAATCTTTTCCTGCTGCAACAATCTTCTCCTTCAGTTCCACTTTACTAATCGCTATCATTTTTTTCTGCTGAATTAAATGATAGGCTTTTTCTGCAAGCAACCAGTTTCGTTTATCATTATCTTTTTGTTGAAGTAAAATTTCTTCTATAGCTCTTAGTAATTCACTGATGCCTTCCTTCTTACTTGCCACTGTTTTTAAAATCGGAATTTCATTCGTATGATTGCTGAAAGCGGGTGCAAGCATGAGACGTAAATTTTTTACGAAAGAATCTGCACCTGGGCGATCTGCTTTATTTACAACAAAAATATCTGCAATCTCCATGAGGCCGGCTTTCATGGTTTGTATTTCGTCACCGGCTTCGGGTACAATGGTAACAATGGTAATATCTGCAAGTCCGGCAATTTCAATTTCACTTTGTCCAACACCAACTGTTTCTACAATGATATAATCGAATGGGGCTGTTTTTAAAACATCAGTGATCTCGATGATCTTTGGATTCAATCCTCCCAATGAACCTCTAGTGGCCAATGAACGGATGTAAACATTTTCGTTGTTATACCATTCATTCATTCTTATACGATCACCAAGCAATGCACCTAAATTAAATGGAGAAGATGGATCAACGCAAAGTACGGCTACCCGTTTGTGTTGGGCCACCAGTAATCCAATCAGTGCATCTGTAAGTGTGCTTTTTCCTGCACCTGGCGGGCCGGTAATTCCAATGATTGGTTTTGCAGAAAATGGTAATGATTCAAGTAACGCTTCGTAACCTGTTGTTTCATTTTCTATCAAAGAGATACAACGTGCAAGAGATTTTACATCGCCTTTTACCGTACCTGTTTTAATTTGTTCCCACATAATTGCGAAGATAATAGCGTATCGCTATGAAGATAGATTATAAATATTGATCCACGCCCTTGAGTGTGCGCTGGATCTTTTTATCAACTGCCTGTTGCATCATCCTGAAATTCTTTTGCTCCATTTCTCTTGATGCTTCTTTGTGATATAGATGATAAGTGATACCTCCAAATTTTAAGAATCGCTTTTTTATTCCTGCATTGATCAGGCGAATGGCAATTTCGCTGTCTTCCTTTCCCCAGCCGGTAAAATCTTCATTGTAACCATTTATCTTAACAAGGTCTTTTTTCCAGAAAGCCATATTGCATCCTTTCACATAATATTTATGTTTGCCCTTGCTTTTATAAAGTTGTGACAAAAAATTATGAAATACAGGTATGTGCAAGCCATTAAAAAAATTACGGTCGTTCTTTGAATATTTTTTTACATCCGTACTGTTATTGTCAATCAGTGTTTCTGTTGTTTCGGGAGATAATAAAACACGACTGCCTGTAGTGAAGAAACCAGCTATACTAAAATTCAAATGGTCCTTAATAAAATGTTTGTGCAAAATAAGATCGCCATCTATTTGAATAATATATTCGCCTTTCGCTTTTGCAATTCCTTTATTACGAATTTGCCCAAGTTTAAATCCTTCATCCTTTTGCCACACATGTATGATTGGTATTTTGCTGTTGGCCTGGTATTTTTTTATGATGAATTCTGTATCAGTAGTAGAACCATCATCACAAATGACAATTTCACCTGGTGAAATGCTTTGATCAAAAACACTTTTTAAACACAGGTCCAATGCCATTGGCCAGTTATAGGTCGATATTAATAAGGAAGAAGCAACCATGATTTCAATAAAGATAAATTAGAAAACGTACTCAGAAAAATATTGTTGTTTATCAATTTGCTTTCAATGGGTGGTTATCCGCAATATATTCTATCGGGGGGTTGAAACTCAATGCCTGTCCTGTAGCTTTCCAGACTGCTTTTATATAAACAAAACGATGATCTTTTCTTTTTCGAAGAATTTTGAATGGAAAAATAAATAATTTTTTAAATATATTCCTCAAAAAACTTGCATAGCTTTTTTGATGCCGCCTGATATAAAACTCATTCCTGATCCCATAAACATGCTTCCAGAGATTCTTGTTATCATCTGTAAAAATATCACTGGAATAATTGTGGGGTGTTTTATGAACAACAATACTATCGTTTACCAATGCGCCTTTATATCCATTTTTTAAAACCCGCATGCTGTATTCAATATCATCGTTCCAGATAAAAAATTCTTTTATAGGTAACCCGATCTTTTTTACTACTTCTTTACTCACTAAAAATGAAACAAAAGAATTGTAAGCAACGGGGGTGACATTGTTTGACCTGTAATATGCTTCATCCTTATTCCCTGTAAAATTTTTTTGTTCCAGTTGTACATTTAGTTTGTGCAAACTTCCATCTGACCAAACAACCTTACTGCCGAAAAAACCAAAATTATCTTTTGCTTCTTTTGTGATTTTTACAGCATCCAATAATTTTTCCAATGCATTTGCTGATGGTATGCTGTCATCGTCCATGATCCATATCCAATCGCAATTTGTTGCATATGCTTTTTTTATGCCTTCATGAAACCCCCAGGAACCACCACGATTAGGCATTGTATATTCCTGCAGGCCCGCTTGTTGTTGCAGCCATTCAGCAGTTCCATCTGTTGAACTATTGTTGATGACCACGATATCATGCAGTTTGATTGTTTGTGATTGAATGGCTTTAATACTCTCCTTTAATAAAGGAAGCCTGTTAAACGTAACTACAACAACTGTAACGAGCATATCCGGAATTTTATAAAAAAGGAACGTTAGAAAAAATTTTATTTGCTTGTGCAAGTGCTGCACCAATTACCTGGTGCATGTCATAATATCTATATTCAGCCATGCGTCCGCCGAAAATAATATTTGTTTCCTGCTTTGAAAGCGTTTCATATTGTTTGAAACGTTTTGTATTTACATCATCATTCACAGGATAATAACTTTCCATTCCGGGCTGCCAGGTTTTTGGATATTCATAAGTGATCACAGTATGAGGCTGTGTACCAAATTCGAAATGTTTGTGTTCTAAAATGCGTGTGTAAGGAACATCCGCATCATTATAATTTACAACTGCATTGCCCTGGAAATTTTCCTGTTGTAATATTTCCTGTTTAAATTCAAGGCTACGGTATTCGAGTGCACCAAAACAATTATTGTAAAAAGCATCGAGCGGGCCAGTATAAACTATTTGATCCGCAAGTGACATGAAATATTCTTTGTTCGAAAAAAAATCCTGTTCGAGTCTTGTTTCAATGCCTTCCAATAAACCTTCCACTAAAATATTATAACCACCAACGGGAATACCCTGGTATTTATCAGAAAAATAATTATTGTCATACGTAAATCGCAAAGGCAAACGTTTAATAATAAACGCTGGTAATTCCGTTGCTTTTCTTCCCCATTGTTTTTCGGTGTAGCCTTTTATAAGTGTATTATAAACATCATCGCCAACAAGTTTCAAAGCCTGTTCTTCAAGATTCGCAGGTTGCGTGTATTGGTGGTCGTACGTTTGTTCTTCAATTTTCTTTTTTGCCTGTTCCGGAGTTGTTATGCCCCACAACTGGTAAAACGTGTTCATGTTAAATGGAAGATTGTACAATTTGCCTTTGCTGATAGAGACAGGACTATTGGTATAGCGGTTAAATGGAACAAACCTGTTCACAAAATCCCAAATTGATTTATCATTGGTATGAAAGATATGTGCACCGTACTTATGTACATTAATTCCTTCAATGTTTTCACAATACACATTACCGCCTTTGTGACTTCGTTTATCAATGACGAGGCATTTTTTTCCTGCCTTTTTCGCCATATGAGCAAATGTAGCGCCGTACAAGCCTGATCCTACAATCAAATAATCATACGCTGAGCTTTTTTCTATCATTCGTACAAATGTATTTAAATGATTTGAAAATTTGAAAATGAGTTGATTTGAAAATGAATACATTTTTATATCCCCACATTGTTTCATGTTGCCGACTTCATTAAAGCATTTTCAAATCTTCAAATTAAATCATCCCAGTAATTGTTTCCAGCATGCCGCAAGCTTAGCATCTTCAAAATCAGAAAGTTTGTTATACGCATTGTCTCCCATCATTCTTCTCATTGCTTCGTCTCCCATAAGCAAGGACAATTTATCAGCAAACCCTGCCACATCATTACGTGGCACCAGGTAGCCGGTAATCCCTTCTTCTACAATATCTGTTACACCTCCATCAGATTTTGTAACCAGCAAAGCATTTTTATAACAGGCCGATTCAAGCATCGCCATTGGCAAACCCTCACAGTCAGAAGTTAATATGGAGATTGCTGAACTTTGTAAATATTGCTGAACATTACTCACCATACCTGTAAATACAACATGCTTCAATTGATGATGTTTACAAAAATCTTCCATGTCTTTTTTTAGAGGGCCATCACCTAATATATACAATTGCCATTCAGGATATTTTTTTTCTACAAGCTTCCATGACTGAAGTGTCATCATCGAGTTTTTATGTTTCCTGTGTAACCGCGATACATAGACGATTTTTTTTTCCTTTTTAAAAAAGGGCTCAGCAGCTATATTAAATGTAAGTGGATTTAAAATACTGATAATCTTTTTTTCTATTTGAGGGGAGAAAGAAAATAAATCAAGGATCTCACTTCTCACTCCTTCACTCACACAAACAAATTCGTGAGCAGCATTCACGATCACTTTTTTGAGTTTCGCCTTTTTAAAAGGATATACAATATGACTCCAAAAAAGTTTAAAAGCATTGATGGGTTTTTGTAAAATATCCTGCAGATAAATATATTTTTTTAAATACCCATAAGGAGATCCGTGGTAATGCAGCAGTGCCCTGCAATTTGCAAGACGTGCAGCTTTTTGTACCGCTAACGTTATCGTCATATTATCACCCTGGAAAATCAGTGTGGAAATACTATGCTGTACAAGAAGTTTAGATAATGCAGTTGCTATATCGCCTACATTTCCATCTGGAAATAAAACAAAAACTTTAAGATGATCCGGGTAATTAATAGCTGGCCTGGCATTCTTGCTCCTCAATGAAATTATATAACTGGCTTCAATCCCATTTTTTAAAAAAAGCGTTCCCAGGAGTGTATTCACTCTTTCTACTCCGCCGGTTATTGAATAATCAATTATGAAAAAAGCGTTTGCCAAAGTTGTGAGTTTTGAGTTCTGAATGCTGAGTGTGTTCAAAATAATTTAAAGTATGTTTATTTTCACATAGCTTCTAAACCATATTTAAACTTAGCAAATGTAACGTAGGAGTTATGAATTTAGAATCATGAGTTATGAGTTTGTTTAATATAATTTGCAAGACTAAACTTCTAAACCAATAAACCTCTAAACTTTTTTCAGGCAAACTCATAATTCTAAATTCATAATTCATAACTTGTATTTCATGACCAATTTCATCCCCATATTTCCATTAAATATCGTGGTATACCCGGGTGAGCAATTGAACCTTCACATTTTTGAACCAAGATATAAACAAATGATTGCCGAGTGTGTTGAAACAAAAAAACCATTCGGCATTCCCGCTGTTTTAAATAACAAGATGAGTGAAATGGGAACATTGATGGAAGTAAAAGAGATCAGTAAAACATATGAGCATGGCGAGATGGATATTAAAACAGAAGCTGTACAGGTGTTTAAAATACTGGAAGTGATCAAAGAACTTCCTGAAAAATTATTCAGCGGCGCCATTGTAACTTACCCGCAGAATATTACCAGAGGAAGTTCTGGACTTATGAAAAAAGTATTGCATGGCATTCGTGAGATACATAAAACGCTGGGCGTAACAAAAGATTTTAAAAAACCTGATGACGAATTAACAAGTTATGATGTAGCACATCATGCTGGCTTGTCAATGGAAGATGAATATACTTTACTGGAATTTTTAGATGAATTGCATCGCCAGGAATTTTTAAAAAGACATTTGGCAAAGATTACCCCCGTTATGGAAAATATGGATCTCTTAAAAGGAAAAATAAAATTGAACGGGCATTTTAAAAATTTACCGGGATTTAATTATTAGGCTCTTAAAAAATATTTGAAACTTCACACGATAAATGTTTGGTGTTTATTGTTTGGTGTTTCGGCCACACCAAACAATAAACACCAAACAACTATATCGTAAATAGAAACAATGATTACTCTTTGTCTTGATTTTGGTAACACCCGCCTTAAGGCTGCCATTTTTGAAAATGATCATTTCAAAGAAGAGTTGTTTTTGGCAAACGACGGTATTGATTCCATAGAAAAATTATTAAGCAAATACCAACCTGCAAAATCGATTCTTTCATCTGTGATTAACCATAATGAAGAAATTGAAACATTACTTGTTGAAAAAACGATTTTCCACAAACTTTCTTCAAAAACCAAACTGAATTTTACCAATCCCGTGAATAAGCCTGAAACGATCGGGGCAGACAGGCTTGCGCTTGTTGCAGCTGCTGTTCATTTCTTTCCACAAAAAAATAACCTCGTCATCGCCCTGGGCAGTTGTATTACCTATAATTTCGTAAATCAATATCACCAGTTTCTTGGTGGAAGCATATCACCGGGAATGGATATGCGATTTCGGGCCATGCATGAGCATACCGCAAAGCTCCCTTTGGTGCAAGCGAGCTGGCATTTGCCCCTTATTGGCTACGATACAAAAACAAATCTTCAAACAGGAGTAATTCTCGGAATGACCAGTGAAATTGCGGGTTTCATCGAAAAATACAGCGAAAAATATGGGAACTTTAACGTGCTTTTAACCGGGGGTAATTCGGCCTATTTTGCAAGTCAACTTAAAAACAAGATATTTGCCGACCATAATTTTTTATTTAAAGGACTGT
>JBDTLP010000171.1:0-7042 GCA_039934735.1 Ferruginibacter sp.
GGGATCAAAAAAATACCACGCAATTTAATTTTATCATTTATGATGATGGAAATGCATCGTTGAATGTAAACAGTTTGTTGCGGGATCCTATTTCATTTAGAGGCTATGTGAAAATGTAAAATGTAAAATCATGAATGTAAAATGTAAAAGTGGGAGACTCAAAAATTTAAAAGCTAACCTTTTACATTTTAAATTTTACATTTTGCATTTTACATTTACTGATATTGAATATAGATCGGTTTCGGTGTAAATTTCAATAACTCTTCCGGTGAATACATGCTCCAGCCTTTCACCCGAATATCATTTTTATAAAATAATTTAAAGCCCGTAAACTGTACTGGTTCTTTATAGATGTAACGATCCCAGGTAGATTTTTTGAGGATCTTACTTCCCCATCCATCCATGTCAATTACAACCTGTACCTCGGGCGTTTTTTTGATCTTTTCATAACCTGTTATCATCCCTTGTGTGAAACGATGTACAACAAGTACTTTAGGAGGGAGATTGTATTTCTTAACAAGTTCAGCCAGATAATCAATGGCAAAATTAATATCGTCTTCATTGAAGGTTCCAATTTTTGTTCCTGGCACTTCGCCATTCTTCAAAGAAAATTCAGGATCAATTCCTAAATGAACATTAGGCTGTTTTAAATACGAAACCAATTGTGGCACTTCTGCATTTACGGTACTACCGGCAACCTGTATATCCAGGAATACAAGCGCATTGATCTCTTTGGCCCATGACAATACGGTATCAATTTGTTTAAACGGCATACGCAACCTGTGTTTGCCATCCTTGCCAGCATATCCCTGTGCAGTTACCGCAATATAATGCAGGCATGGAAGCACCGGCGTTGAGGTATCAGCTGCCTGCCATTTCGCAACTTCTCCCTGTAATTTTTTCAGCATTTCGTCCTTAGGCAATTCGCCCAGTATGCCCATTCTCTTTGAATAAAGATTTCCATAAAAAGCAACGATCCTATTGTAAGGAAGCAATGCTCCCGGTAAAGGATAAGGGCCTTTTACGGGCCATTTTCCTTTGGTATCATAGTTGGCCAGTTCCAACATTTTTTTATTGTAATCTGAAGTATCTATCGGATTTTGCTGAATGCTGGTATCAGCGTTGGGAACAACAGCAGGTTCAACTTTAGACGTTTTATTTTTTTCGTCAACTGTTTGCGTTTGTTTGATATCAGCAACCATCAGCTTCTTTTCAATATTGGCAGATTGAGATTGATTACAGCCCTGCGTAAAAAATAAAATAGCAACTGGCAGTACGTATAATTTGTTTATGGGAAATCTTTTTTTCATTCTTGAGGATATTTCAGCGGTAATATTTGTTTTACTTGCTTTAAAACGTTTCAGGAGTTAATATAATTGTTTAGATGATCGATTGTTTCCTGCTGGTTTACGATGGTTTCTTTTATCACATCTGAAATAGAAATAATACCAAGCAGTTTTCCTTTCTCAAAAACGGGAAGATAGCGGATATTCCCAACCGTCATCAATTTCATACAGTGTTCAATGCTATCTTCTGGTTCAGTGTGTGGAAGATCAATGGTCATGATCTCTGAAACGGTTGTACCTGATGAATTCTTTCCCTTTAAAATCACTTTGCGTGAATAGTCCCGTTCTGTAAATAACCCAAGAAATAAATTATTCTCCATCACGACAACAGCGCCAATATTATTTTCAGCCATTACTTTAAGCGCATCAAAAACAGAAAGAGAAGGTAAAACTGAAACAGTAGCCCTGTCTTTACGAGTTAGCATATCCTTTACAAGGTTCATACAGCAGGTTTTGATTAGTATTTATAAAGGAAGTATTTGTTGCAAGAATTATACCCTATTGTCAAAACCAGGTTGGTAATCTGTTCCGTATGAACAGTTGGTGGGTAGAAAAAATCATTTTGTATTTGCATTCCTTTAGGAACGCGTGTTGAGAACGGCAGCTCAAAAGCACCAAACGTTCCTACGGAACGAAATGCGAATAATAAATTATTAGCTACCTACCAATCGTTCCTATGGAACGAAAGAAATCATTGTTGACATTGTTCAGAATCTTAATGATGGTTTTTAATACACAGCTCTTATAACGATTTCTTTTTTATTGAATTCAATTGCATCGCCTACCTTCTTCTTATTCAATAATTTTGCAAGTGGTGCATTGGGTGATAAAAAATAAACCGTCATTCCCTCAACATCTATTTTGCCCAATCCTGCGGCAATAAAAAAAGAACATTCATCACAATTGATCAGGCAGCCTGCTACTGCTGAATCATAAAGTTTATTACAATCTATCGTTGTTAAAAACGCAAGCTCTTTTTTATTTTCTTCCGACTGCTTTGCATACATATCTTTTTCGAGGTGGCTCATTGCCCTTGAGGTTTCGTACTTATCCCCTGCACTGCTTTTTTCTTCTTCATTAGCAGCGGCCTGTGCATTTTGCATGGCAGCTGCGGCTGTGCTTATGCGTTGTTCGATGAGCGTTATTGCTTTTTTGTACAGGATTTGTTTGAGGGAGCGTTTTTCCTGGTCGGTCATTAGGTGAGTTGTGAATGGTGAATTGTGAATGGTGAAAGCTTTAAACTTTTCACGAATATCCATCAACTCTTTTTTTTAAGAAAATAAAATAATAAAATAACTATTTCGGTAGGAACTACATCTTTTCACCATTCACCATTCACTAGTTCAGGTTCTTCGTCATCTTCCCAATCAAATTCCCACTATAATAAACCAGCACCGTATAGGTTCCTTTCTGGGACTTATCGGAATTTAATGAGAATGAAAGTTTTTTATTTTCTCCTTTAGAATATTCGAATTTTATTTTGCAGGAATATACTTTTGTTCCTTCTTTGGTTTCAAAGCGGCCCGATTCCCATGCAGCAGTTTGCAATACTTTATTATCGGGTTGCACTACAACTACCATCACTTCGGTATTGCTAAACTGGCTCAAATTATTTTTCACGTAAAAAGAACCTACAAATTTATCTACCTGTAGTGCCTGGAAAGTTTCCTGTTCTTTATCACCATCAACCATCATCGCTGTAAGGTGTATATCGGATGCTGTAAATGTTGATGTAGGAACAGATGGTGCAGTAGCCGAAGTACTTTTTCCCTGCGGTTCCTTATTTTCATAAACAACAGGTTTTGGATTTTGTGGACTCACTTCTTTCGGAACCGTGGTTAATTGCTGAAGTACTTGCTGCAATCTTTTATTTTCTGTTTCCACATCTGAATTCTTATTGCGAAGCTGGTCCACTTTCTTTTGTAAGTCACCTATCTTTTGTTTTGCAAGATCAAGGTCTTCTTTTTTAGCAGGATTTTTCAAAATGATAGCGATCTCATTGCGAAGTTTATAAAACTCACTCAGCTTGACATCAAGGTCATTTTTTAATGAATCCGCATGTGTCCAGGTAGAATCAAGTGCACCCAGGTTTGTAATGGTAGCTTCGTATATTTTTTTAAGTGAGTCACGGGTAGCGTTAGTAGCCGCAGTAGAATCCTTCACGATGAATACCGTGCCTTGTTTATCCTTCGTAAAATTATTGAAATTATAACCCCAGGTCCATAACAGCGCACAGGATACCAGGATCAATAACACAGAGACAACCAGTAATAAAATTGATTTAGAATCTTTCATGAATTTTGGTAATAATATCAGCCCATTCCGGTTTCGATAAGAACTATTTCGAAACGCTTTGATTTACATAAGCACTTATCCAACCCACCTGCCCGTTTTTAACGAGGAAGAATTGCTTCTTCTCATACACACCTTCAAACTGGCGCATTATTTTTAATAAAAGCGCTGTACCGGCCATCAGTGAACGCTGATCAAATACTTTGTTTACTTTTTTTACTTCTGATGCAATGGCCCCTTTATCCAATGTAGGATCTATGACCGTTTTTAAAATCGCCGAATCAGTTAATGAGCCATAATTGCCGGATAATCTTTCGTTGAATTTTAATACTTCATCATAGGTAACCAGCACAACAGGATTGTCGATCATTTCCGGCAACATCAACGTTGCAACCGACCAGGCAATACCACCACTAAAAGCAATATTATCGCTCATGTTGTAGGCGCCACTGAGGTTCACCTGGTATATGATCTGGTCATTGGCTTCGCCTGATAATACACGAAACAACTGCTTATCAAAATTGCTGATGCTTTTATCTTCAGCCACCCGTTTTTCAGTTGCATTGGCAACGCTTTTTGTGCCCCATGATAACTCAAACAATTTTATATTTTTTGTATTGCCATTGGGGAAATAGCCGCCTTTCGTATTGCCGCTTCCAATATCAATAAGAAAAGTAGTGAACCTTCTCGAATCAGGCACGATGCCCAAATGTGATAATCTTGCTTCTTCAGCAGCATCAATCACTTTAAGCTCACGCTGAGGATCATTGATCCTTAGTTTAAAAGAATCACCAAGGTTTTTCACCCAGCTCATCTTATCATCTTTTTCAGCAAGTGCTTTTACACCACTGCTTACAACAGTGTAGATCCTGTCGGCAGGAATATTATAAGTAGTTAGGGCAGTATTGTACAAATTGTACAAACCTGCTAAAGTAGCCTGGAATGTAGGCTGTGTAAAAGAAATAAAATCTGTGTTGACTGCAGTATCTTTTAAAATATTAAAATTGGCATTTTTTGCCAGATTTTTGCCGAGTTCCAGCAAGCTCATCTTAACGCCTTTCGAACCCACTTCAATACCTGCATATACAGTAGAATTGCTGTATTTTAATACCAGCTTATTGTTCTGAGCAGAAACAGAAAATGTAAATGAGAAAGCAGTGAACCCTGTTAGCAAAGCCCGCTTTAAATCAGCACGTGACATCATATAGGTTATTTGGTGTTTAAAATTACTAAATAATAATAAAGGCAGGTTTCCCCAATGATTATTGTGGGGAAAATGTGACTAAAGAGGCAGGTGTTTTGGGCTTAGAATATTTGAATAAAGAGATTTACAATATAGATATTAAAATCTATTTGAGTTATAAAAATCGATGAATTATTTAGATTTATTTTTATGAGATCAGTACTACTTTCTCCATCACATCTCCACCCCTGATCTCATCAATAATATCCAAACCTTCGATCACCCTTCCAAAACAAGTATGAACTCCATCAAGATGCTGCACTCCCTGCCTGTTATGGCAAATGAAAAATTGTGATCCGCCTGTGTTTGGTCCGCGGTGTGCCATGGACAATACGCCGCGGTCGTGAAATTGTTTTGGCGCTTTTGTTTCGCAGTTAATGGTATAACCTGGTCCACCAGAACCAGTACCAGTCGGGCATCCACCCTGTATCATAAAATTTGGTATAACCCGGTGAAAAGTAAGGCCGTTATAAAAGCCTTTATTAATTAAAGTTTTAAAATTTTCTACCGCAATTGGCGTTGCATCGTCGTATAATTCAAAAGTCATTATGCCTTTTTTGGTATGGATCTGTCCTTTTGTAAGTGTTGTTTCGCTCATTTTGCTTTTACTTTTTTAGGAATGAAGTGCAAAAATATCGGAAATTCAGTAAGGAAATTCAATGTTTCTTTTTCTTATTACTTCTTGATTCAGGATTCCTTGTTCCTTGTTCATTATTCTATCTGGCAAGAGTAGCATGACTAGAACTGTGTCAAATTAAAAATTACAAAACTGATACTGTTGTACAATATTGAACAAGAAATATCAAAGTAAAAAAATGTACTTTTTCTAATTGCTCCAGCCCTCCATTTCAGGCTTTGTAAATTTTATGGCTTTTGATGCTTTCGACAGGTTACCACTTTCATCAAATAAATAGAAAACAACTTCATATTCCTTTTCTTCACCAAAATTGCAATCGCCAAAACACATATTATGTCCCAGTTGAAATTTTCCTTCTCTTTGGGTTATATAGCAGATAATTGCTGTGCCCGTTAGTATATTTTTTATAATGGCTTTTAGAACAACATCTGAATTTTCAACAAAGGATAAATCAAAATAAAGCCAATCATCTGGTCCACACCCATTTTCTTGATGAAATTTGGAAACGATCGATGGTTCTTTTTTCCATATTGGCAAATCGCTGTCTGTTACATTATTCACTTTCCATTCAATATAAACTATGTCCTGTGACTTACTATCCCATTTTGTAATCTGTTTGAATAGTTTTTTTGAATTGCGGTAAAACAAACCATAGGTTTCCCCGGAAACAAGTTCTGTTTTTGGCTTTAAAACAAGTTGTATCATGTTTAACCCTCCTGTACATATTTGAATGATGTCTATTTGAATGATCCTTTGTTTCGATTTTAAATACATCACGTACTTAGTATTTAAACTAATTGCAAGATCTGTATCTCCAAGACTTAGAATAATAACTGGATTTTTATTCAACGTTTTACCATCGGGCCAACAATAATTTGGAGTACCGCCGCAATCTGCTTTAACTAATAAAAGGTTAAAAAATAAAAAGGATAAAATGATTATAAGTTTCATAATAGTTCGGCAAGGATAATAAAGGAACAACATTTTTTTATTACTGAAAAGCCAAATTAATAAAATAAGATATAGGGAATTTGAAATAAGGAATAAGAAAGTAAATATGTTCGCAAATCTCTTTACTTTCTTATTCCTTATTAATTATTTCTTATTCCTTATTTTATTGCAAGCAGATCCACCATCTCAATCACCGGTGGCTGTGACAATAACGCTTCTGCATTCGCCATCAATGCTGCCGCGATTTTTCCACTTAAATGAGCTTGTCTCCCACCCTCATCATTAAATGTGTCGAAGATGCCGAATGTGGAAGGGCCGAGCTTTAGTGCATACCAGGAAACGGTTTGTTCTTCTTCCTGCGCAAGTGCTAATGCTGACTTTAAAAATTGTTCAACGTCGTTTTCTTTGCCGGACTTTGCTTCTACACGTGCAAGAATTGCATACTTTTCCATGTTAATTAAATTTATAGATGAATGAATGAATGTGGATTATTTACGAAAACAAATTAGCTGTTGTTTTGTATCCCTCCGTCTAACTACATCTTGTTTCTATAAAAATCATTTTTTATTATTG
>JBDTLP010000172.1:0-7040 GCA_039934735.1 Ferruginibacter sp.
GAAGTGTTACATCAATACAAATATTACCACCTTCTTTTTTATGCATCAATCCATGCCAGATCGCATTCTCAACATAAGGCTGCAATAGCAATGGAGGAATGTCTATATATTGTTGATCTATTTCCGGATTTATATTGATCTGGTATTTTACTTTGTCTTTAAAGCGCATAGCTTCCAGTTCAATGTATAACCTTAATGTTTCCAATTCTTTTTGCAACGTCACTTTTTCCGAACGTGAATTTTCCAATACCAATCTTATTAGTTGAGAAAATATAGTGAGGTATTCGGAAGCAGTTTGTGAATCATTCTCTAGTGTATATAGCTTGATTGAATTTAAGCAATTAAAAATAAAATGTGGATTCATTTGTGCCCGAAGTGCTGTCATTTCTGTTTCTGCAATCTTTTGTTCAAAGGCAGTTTCTATTTGTTTTATTTTTTGATCTTCCACCAATTTGTTTTGTACTTTCAGCTCAGTGGTTCTTTGCTGAAGGGCTGTTTGTAATTGCAACCTGTAGCTATGTTCCAGGTTGTTTTTTTCTATCAGCACAAGTTTGCTTCTGTAACTAAGTGCAAAAGAAAAACAGATAGCTTCAATGGTTAATCCAAGTACCAAAAAATTAGGAGGGAAAATAAGGATCACAAAAAATTCGGGGCTCCTGGCTGGTATGAAGGATAAAATGTCTAATAATGGAAGACACCATAAAACAATTAAACTTATTATACCAGAAAATAAAAACCATTTAACCGGGTTCTTGCTTAAAAAAGTAAGTACAAGCAAAACGATATGCAATAATATCATTGGTTCTATAGATAGCAGTACTCCGTAATACTCCGGTTTAAAAGGGAACCATCCTGTAGCCACCTGCAGATATTCAATGAGCATTTGAATAATATTAATTGCTATTAAAACCTTTACAATCATCCAGGTTTTTCTAAAATGTGCTTTTAATTGCAGCATATTACCCAGGAAAAGGCTATATAAAACAGGGATTATATAAAGAAAAACCGAAAAAATAAAATCCCTGATGTAGGATGGCAACAACATTAGCTGCAGCCGGATATCCATCCAGTATAAACCTATCACTGTGGCTGCAAATGCATAAGCAAGGTACCATTTAAAGGCAACGTCCCTGTACAGGTAATATTGATAAATAGCATAAATGCAGATAAACATCAGGCTACCGGTTAGGGTTGCCAGCATCAGGAAAAGATATCGGTCAGTATAATTTCCTTTGGCAGCTTCTATACCAGCATAGTAAGGATTTTTAAGAATAAGCTCTGGAGGTATCAATTGGTTTTGACGGTCTTCTGTACGTGCCCAAAAAGTTACCGTTGTAAGCGGAAGCACTTTAACAGGCAATTCAAAACGATCAAATACAGATCCCTGTGTTTCATATGCACCACCAAGCCTTACCAATTGTTGATTGGCATATAGTCTTGTAAAGTAATGTGCAGAAATAAAAAGTTTAATGTCAACTGTGTCGGTTGCTGATATATTGCGTACGATAAAACGGAACCATTGTATAACCAGCGGCCTGGTGGATCTTTTTTGTACCCGGAACTCTTTTGCAAAAGGAATAAAGTTTTGCTGTTGTGCTACTTCAAAACTAAGTGGCGTACGGGATGTTTCTTCATAGAATAAACTCTTATCTGCAATATCAACATCAGTTCTCCATTGCGGTTGCCCGTTTAGTACAATTGTATCCTGTGCAGCACAAGTAGTAACGCATATAACCAAACACGACAATAAAAAAAGTATCCGCTGCATAATTGATTTAAATATTTTAAAAATAGGCAAACCATACATCATTGCCTAAAGCATTTGGTGAACTGCCCTTTTTTTGAGGGAATGGTAAAAGACAACATAAAATATCGATCGCCTTTTTCATATTGCTACTCACTCAAAAAAACGGTTGCTTACCATTAACAGTTTTGAAAGGGTTGATTATACATGCAATTTTATGTAATCAAATACCAACAACCTTTTTTGTGTACTGCCATAAAATAGAATAAACAAAAAAAAACAATGACAACTTCAGAAATATTTACAGGGAAATCACAAAAAAGCAGTGGCATAATCAACAGGCTTATTTACTTTTTTATCTTTCTGCTGATCATCAGTGTTGCGGGATTTTATAAAACGTACCTGGTAAAGTTTCCCCATTTTGAAGGCTTTACATGGGCGCACCATTTTCACGGAGTGATCATGCTGACATGGATTTTAATGCTGATTGCACAACCTGTTTTTATCAGGAGAAACAATGTTCGTTTACACAGAATCGTTGGCAAAGCTTCATACTTAATATTTTCATTATTGTTGCTTTTTATTCTTGTAGCAAGGGCTAATTTTCGGAAGATTAAAGCCAGTGGTGAAATTGAAGCTGTTCATTTATTTTAAAGCGGCTATGGCTTAGCGTTAAAATGATTTTAAAGATGCTTTTTATTAATCGTATTAGATTTTTCAAACTAAAATAAAAATAAAAAATGAAACTAAAACTGAATTACAAAGCAATAATGATGATTTCAATCATCATGTTTTTTATGTCGAACATCGCAATGGCGCAAGAGCCACCTGCAGGTAAATACAATACAACCAACTATCCTGAAGACAGGAAAGCCATTGAGGCTTTAAGTATGGTGGACAATAGCACAGTTTATTTAAATGATGATTACATAGCCATTGGACCCGAGGGAAGAGTTTCTTACGGTTATGCCGCATGGAAGAAAGGTTTTACAGACAAGGGAGCCACTTTTAAATCTGTTACACCAAGGCCCGGCACTTATATATTAAGAGTATATAATGGCGATGCAGCAGTTAAGAACATGATATTGGATGTTGTTTTTGCAACACCCGGCGGCGATATGTCTATCACCGTTATAAGAACTGAAACTTACATTAAGCAGAATGGCAAATGGTATTTTGTTGGCGGCCAGGGAACAAAACTGCCAACGAAAGAAGAACTCGAAGCAATGGGAAAAAAAACAATGAAGAACAATTAAAAATAATGGCAAACAAATTATTGCTGCAGGTTTACTTTCAAAACAGTCAACTGCGTTTATGAAACATACAAAAACGATTGCACTCGTTAGCTTATCAGGAAGCATACTTTTTTTTGTAATCGTATGTAGCCTGCATTTTTTACGACCAGATAAGAATATGCTATCTTCTTTTGTAAGTGAATATGCAGTTGGTCATTACAGTTGGTTGATGACGATCGCTTTTTATGTACTAACAATTGCAGCAGGACTGCTGTTAACAGGTTTGCTGCTGAATATGCAAGCGTCTAAAAAAAGTATTATAACCCTGGGTATTTTTTGTGTAGGAATATTATTGGTTTCTATATTCCCTACAGATGTTCCTGTAGTGCCTCCAACCGCCCGTGGCTTAATACATGGCTTTGCTGCATTGATTGCATTGATAAACCTTGCTATTGCAATGATCGCCTGGGGATTTGTTTTTAAGAAAAATGAAAACTGGAAAAACTTTGCAAGACCTTCTATGTTTTTTGGTGTGGTAAGTTTGGTATTGTTCATTGTTTTCTTTGCAAGCCCTGTTCCGCTAAGAGGACTTACAGAAAGAATTTTATTGATATGGGATATAGGCTGGCTGGTTTTGGTGAGTAATAAATTGTATCGAAATGCAATGTTTGTTTCTCCTTTAAAAGAATAGGGTAATCGTTTTTTATTTGACGATAACTGAAGAGAAAAAAATAGATCATTACTACTTCTTTAAAATTAAATTATAAATAAAATGGAACGCACTCAATCAACGCAATACAAATCAAAAAGTTTATGGGTAACACTTGTTTACTTCGTATTGAGCTTTTATTATTTTGGCGTGATCATGATGACTTACTTTGTAAATTATCCCGCGTTAAGTAACATACATGAACATACGAAAGCAGTGATGGATATTTTTAATAACCGGATGATGATCGGTTGTTATATTCCTTCAATACTCCTGGTAGGTGCTGCAATAGGAATGTATTTATTCAGCCCAACAATATTCCCGCGACGAATAATACTGGTATCGGTTATATTGATCATCATTTCAGTAGTGACAACCATTTTTTTTATTGTGCCAATTCAGCTGGCATTTTCTGCAACCGGGTTAACTGAAGCTGTTCAACACAAATTATTGCCAATAAGTTTGGCTTTACAAATTATGCCAGCCGCTTTGAATGTGTTGATTGTTTTATTTCTGTTGAATATGTATGTACGAGATGTAAAATTAATTGGAAAGTGGTTGTTCATCATCGTTTTTGCTTTGAATTTTTATACGGTCGGTACAAACTATGTGGAAGCCATCGTAAATTATTCTTACTGGGGTTCTATTGGTAGTAATGACTGGCTGGCATTTAGATTTTCAGGGGGAAAGTTTTTTCAAACTTTTTTAATACCGGCATTTTTACCTTTTCTTTTAATTGTGCCATTATTCTGGCTTCGGCCAAAAGCGATTCCAAAATCTTTTATCCTTGTATTTTGGTTGGCGCAACTGTGGATATTTATAACAACATCTGTTTACTTTGTACCTAAAATACAATTGCCTTTGAATCACGCATTTTCAATAAATCTGATTGAAGATCTGAACAGGTATGATTTTATATTAAGAGGAACAGCAGGTTTGGTATTAAACTTTATAACAGGATGGATGCTTTTAAAAATAGGGCTACAAAATTTAAAAGTGAAAGAATGACCTTTTTGGAATAATAAATAATACAAGTTTTCAATTTACAAAAGACTTATTAATTAAGGGTGCATTTCAAATTGTCGCATGGCAGATCCGGTAATGGGAGGTGGGGAGACCGCCCTTAGAGAGTAGCCCCGGTTGGAGAAACACCAACTGGCGGCAATTTGAAATACACCCAATTACTAAATTGTTAATAGCAGTAACTTTAATCTTTCTTAAAAAACAGGATAAAATAAATGCTGATTTTTTACCACTAACAGTAAACAATTATTTTTTATTTTGTTTATCAGCACCGTGTGCAAATAATCTATGCGTTATCAAATAATACAGCCCTCTGTTCATTTGCAATCTTTCATAAAAGATTACTTATTGTTTTATGCAGTATTTGACAAAAAAGATCCCGCACCCGTAAAACCTTTTCCTGCTACTACGCATCACAGTATGGTATTTTATTTAAGGGGAGATATCACTGCTGTGAAAACAGCTACTGGCCAATCAAAAAAGTTTGACAGGATTGTTATTAATGCTGTACAGGTTTCAAATTTTAATTTTCATTTGTCATCTGAATACCTGATGCTGTCCGTAAATTTTCAACCAGGTGCCTTGTCAAAGTTTTTACAAATGCCCCTCACAGCATTCATGGATGAAAGAATAGATGCAGAAGCAATATTAAATCCCGGTATAAAAGAATTGTATGAACAAATGTCGAATGCAATGATCAATGAAAATATTATACAACTGGTAGAAACATATTTATGGAAAAGAATAAAAAATATCAGTACTAATCTTCAACCGATAGATAAAATTAGCTTGTTGATGACAATGCATCCCGGTGTATATTCCATTGAGCAATTAGCAGGGCATGCCTGTTTATCTATCAGCCAGTTTGAACGTCGTTTTATGAAACAAGAAGGTATTACACCTAAGCTATTTGACAGGATAAACCGTTTTTCAAGCGCTTGTCTTTTGAAAAATTTACAACCAAATTTAGATTGGTTATATCCCGGCGAGCCTGCGGTTTTTTACCTGGCTTCTTAATTAAATTCTTTACTGAAATATGCAGATGACTTTGAGGTTGATAACTGGCTGTATTCATTGATTTAAATTATAACTGCAAATTATAATTCCAAAGGCGCAGATTATATGATTCGATAATCAGGATAATATGATTTTAGTCAGGCGGAATGACAAAACAAATCAAATATTGGAGATTTTATTTTATTCATGTGAAATTTTATCACTTCGTATTAAGGTGCTGGCAAAACTGTGTGTAATATTAACTTTGCCAATAGTAAACAATAACCTTGCAGCTTTTAATTCTTTTAATACCTGCGCACTGTTTACTTCGGACAATACTAATTTTGTACCACGTTCATTATACTCTTTGTAAACTTGGTTAAAAATTCCAGGATGTGATTTATACAATATAATTCGAAAGTTATGTAATGATATTTTGAATTAATTGCATCAATTTTACCAGTACTGTTGAAAACGAATATTTTATTCGTCTCTAACGCAATAGTTATTTAAAGATAACCGCTCTTGAATAAAATATTAAATAAAAATGGTCCCATTGTCATCATTGAGGATGATGAAGATGATATAGATTTTCTTAAGCTTGCTTTTTCGGAATTACAGCTACATAACAAAGTTATATATTTCAGGAACGGTCTTGAAGCGTTCCAATATTTCGTTCAACCAGGTTCCAGTCCGTTTATTATTATTTCTGATATTAATATGCCGATAATGACGGGGATCCAGTTGAAAGACAAATTGCTGGACGAGGGGACATTAAACCTTCGGATGGTTCCTTTTCTATTTCTTACAACGGGTGCAGCTTCCGACACAATAATAAATATTTACGCTAATTCTGTTCAGGGGTTTTTCAGGAAGGAGGCGAATTTTTCACTCTTTAAACAAACCATACGAAGAATAGTAGAATATTGGAATGCATGTGCAACACCGAGCATCACTAATTAGCATAAAATAAAATGTACGGGTACAAAAATAAAATATGTTCTTTTTTTAAACCGAATAGTCAGCTTATAAAAAATCTTAAAAAAATTACAAAATGGAAACAGCAGAAGTATTAACTAAAACAAAATGGACCATTGACAATGCACATAGCCATATTGACTTTAAAATAAGGCATCTTATGATTAGCAATGTAAAGGGAACGTTTAAAGAAATGAGTGGAAGTATTTACACAGGGAACGAAGATTTTTTAACAGCTTCGATTGAATGTAGTATCCTCGTCGCTTCTATTGATACCGGAGATGCAAAACGTGATGAGCATTTAAAAGGCCCTGATTTTTTTGATATAGAAAACTATAAGCAAATAACATTTACG
>JBDTLP010000173.1:0-7004 GCA_039934735.1 Ferruginibacter sp.
TGTTTCCTAAGAATACATCCTGTACAATGGTTTGGAAATCTACGTGCTCTTCATCGTTACAGCTAAGGCGAAGCTTTGCTTTTAACGGCACCGCGTAGGTGAGGCCTCTTTCGATACACTCTTCGATGGTGTAGCGTGGAGGGTCAACGAAATAGTCTAAGAATTCCAATACGAAAATGTTACGTGTATCTGTAATAGGAAAATTTTCCTTAAACACACGGAACAATCCCTCAACGTTACGTTTATCGGGCGTAGTTTCTAACTGGAAAAAATCTTTGAACGACTGAATCTGAATTCCGAGCAAATCTGGTTGTTCTGCCAAAAGTTCAACTTTTCCGAAATTGATACGCTTAGCAGCTGGTGATTTTGTTGCAGACATATATTAATTAAAACTTTTAGTGAAGACCTTTTAATCGAGAAAACCCAGCTTGCGCCACTGCTCCTAAATTAAAGGAGGGCAAAGGTACGGAATAAATTAGTAAAAAAGAATTGCGAAAAGGGAAAAATATATGATTGGTAAGATTTTTGCTTAATTCAGCGATTTTATATATTTTAATTTACATTCATAAGATCGATGAAATTATGCTAAAAGGGGGAACGCTTAACAAAGAGATTTAAATAAAAAACCTGCCTCAATACGATCATTTTTATTAATCCCTCAGAATATAATATTCTATTTTTTCAGCAGGTCTGTCATATTAACTTTCCTGAAAAATTTTGGATTAGGTTTCGAATGTGATTTTCCGTAAAACCAAACTTTAAATGTAATTGGTATTGAGTTTTTTATCTTTGAAAGAATAGATTTGCCTTTGCTTTTCATTTGTTTAGGCTCCTTCCAGGCAACTGTATAATCTGATTGCTGCGGTGTGGCCCTGAATAATTTTACAACTTCTATTTTTTGAGCAAGTACAGTTATCATAACTGGCGAGGTATTCACAAGGATAGAACGGCTCCCCACTTTATCAGGATCCTCAATACTCATCCACTCATTGCTGAATTTGTTGTCATAATAATACATACTGTTTACCTTATATCCATTTTGCGGGCTTAATACCCGATAAAAAAGTTCAGGACTAAACTGGTAAAAGCCATGGCCAAAATTATTATTGGCAGGAGTGAGCCCTATAAAATGACCATTTAATTTCACCATTTCCATGCAATTCCCGATGGCAACAGGAAAATTAAATATATGCTCTAAAGATCCACCATCTATAACAACTGAATACCTGTTTTTAAATTCATCAGCAATGGGAAGATTAAAGTCGTGTGTATAAGTAGCTTTTTCGTAATCGGAATAATCAAACGAATTTATAACCTGGGCACCTAACAGGGTAAGTAATTTTTCTGCATAGCGATGACTGTATATTTCCTTTAATTCATTGTCCGTAATTTTAATGCCCGATTCATTTTTCATTACTTCCAAAAAATGATTTTCAGGCATATTCAGTGTTTGCCTTCCAATCATGGCTGTTTGAGAAAAATCGGTTCCATTCTTTTTTGCAAGTAGTAAGAACCGTAGATTATTTTTATTAATTCCCATATAGAAAAATGTTCAATTTTATTTTACCATTAAAATGCAAATGTAATAAGATTATAATGCTTTGTTGGTTTTTCTAAAAAATGTTGATGTTATAATTACATGTTTAATGAGTGTTTAATACCAGTAGTAATCCATTGGGGTTTTAATAAAAAAAACCGGGATAAATCCATGGCTCTTGCTATGGACTGGTGTTTTCGCCACAACTGTTCGGAATATTTTTATCAGCCTCAAGCATTGGATCACGGATGATACGGACTGTGCAGATAATCACGGATAAATGCTGCTGGCGCAATATATCACTGATAATAAACTTAATAATTGATCTGTGATTTTTTGGAACAAAAAATAAATCCGTGGGCATCCGCTTATTCTGTAATATCCGTGGCCCAATCATGGGCGTAGATAAAAAACGTTTGCTATGGCCTGGTGTTTTCACCAGCAATTAAAGAATGTGGTTGGTGAAAACACCAAACCACGGCGACCACCCAAGCCCATAAAAAGAAAAGCCCCGGAATAAATCCAGGGCCTTCTAATTTATTTATCAGCGAAATTTAAGCGATTTCAACATCAGCACCTGCTTCAGTCAATTTTGCTTTTAATTCTTCAGCTGTTGCTTTATCAACACCTTCTTTAACTGGTTTTGGAGCTGTATCAACCAGGTCTTTTGCTTCTTTAAGTCCTAAGCCGGTTAATTCTTTAACGATTTTTACAACCGCTAGTTTGTTAGGACCACCGCCCTTAAGAATAACGTTGAAAGAAGTTTTTTCTTCCACTTTTGCAGCACCACCACCGTCGCCGCTCATTACTACTGCAGCTGCAGCTGGTTCGATACCGTATTCTGATTTTAAGAATTCAGCTAATTCCTGAACGTCTTTTACTGTTAAGCTTACTAAGCTTTCTGCTAATGCTTTTACGTCTGCCATTTTGATTTGATTTTTTCCGGCTTCATTCCACGCTTTGCGGGGTCCGTCGGAGTGTTTTAAAAAATTGTTTTAGTTATAATTGGCTACTCATCTTATTAAGACAAATAGTTTCTTATTCATTATTCTGCATCCGGAGCTTTCGCTTCAGGTGCTGCTTCTGCTGCTGGTGCTTCTGCAACTGGCGCTTCAGGGGCAACTTCTGCAACCGGAGCTGCATCAACTGCCGGAGCTGCTTCTGCTGCTGGTGCTTCTGCTGCAACTTCTGCAACCGGGGCTGCTTCAATAACTGCTTCAGCGGCTTTTGCTGCATCTTTATTTTGTAATGCACCAATTACACGTTGAATTGGTGATAACAACAAGCCAATAACTTCACCGATCAATTCATTCTTGGTCTTGATCTGTGTAAGTGCTTTCAACTGGTTGTCGCCAACAAATACATCCCCATTGATAAAAGCTGCTTTCAACACAGGCCTTTCATTGTTGTTTTCCTTGCGGAAACTGCTGATGATCATTGCTGGTTCCTTTGGATTTTCGCTGAACAGCAATGCTGTTACTTTATGCAAAGAATCATAAACACCTGCATATTTTTCTGCGTCTAGCCCTTCCAGTGCTTTTTTGATCAAAGTGTTCTTAGCCACTTTCATTTCTACCTGCTTGTCAAAGCAAACTTTGCGCAATTTAGTAACCTGTGCAACCGAAAGGCTTTCTGTATCGGTAACGTAGAAATTATTGTATTGAGAGAATTTGCCTTTCAGCAAATCTATCACTTCATTTTTCTCTTGTTTAGTCATAACAAATATTTTTATCCCCGGCTTAAAAGCCAGGGTAATGGTGATTTAGTTTTGAACAGATTTTGTGTCAACCAGGATGCCGGGGCTCATTGAGCTTGCCATGCTAACACCTTTCAGGTAAGTACCTTTTGATGTCGCTGGTTTTAATTTAAGGATTGCGTTTAAAAATTCCTGGCAATTTTCTGCGATCTTCTCAGGTGCAAAACTTACACGGCCGATTGATGCGTGAATAATACCAACTTTATCAACTTTAAAAGCAATTTTACCACCTTTAAGGTCATTCACTGCACCAGTGATATCATTGGTTACAGTTCCTGTTTTAGGATTCGGCATCAGGTTACGGGGGCCTAATACTTTACCCAGCTTACCTATTTTAGGCATCACTGATGGTGTAGCTACGATAACATCAATATCTGTCCAGCCACCTTCAATTTTTGTAATGTATTCTTCCAGACCAACAAAATCAGCACCTGCTGCCGTAGCTTCTGCTACTTTATCAGGGGTACAAAGTACCAATACTTTTTTCGTTTTACCTGTACCGTGAGGAAGGGATACGGTACCGCGGATTGCCTGGTCAGCTTTCTTAGGATCAACACCTAATTTCACATGCAGGTCAACGGAACTATCAAATTTTGTTGTATTTATTTCTTTAACCAGGGATGATGCTTCTTTAAGCGTATAAGCTTTGTTAACGTCAACCTTAGCGTTTGCTAATTTTCTTTTTTTAGTAATCATTTTTTTTAGAAATTTTTAGGTTGACAATTAATTTTCCCATGGGGCTTTTCCTTCAACAGTTAAACCCATGCTGCGTGCTGTACCAGCAATCATGCTCATTGCGCTGTTAAGCGTAAAAGCATTCAGGTCTTCCATTTTATCCTTGGCGATTTCTTCAACCTGTGCCCAGGATACTTTTCCAACTTTTACACGATTGGGTTCTTTACTACCACTGGTGATCTTGGAAGCGTCCATTAACTGAACGGCAGCGGGTGGGGTTTTAATAACGAAGTCGAAAGACTTGTCAGCGTACACAGTAATCAATACTGGTAATACTTTTCCGGGTTTATCCTGTGTTCTTGCATTGAATTGTTTGCAGAACTCCATGATGTTTACGCCTTTAGAACCAAGGGCTGGTCCGATTGGCGGTGCCGGGTTGGCTTGTCCTCCTTTACACTGGAGTTTCACATAGCCGGTGATTTCTTTTGCCATTTTATTTGTTTTTGGTGTTAACGTCTCCGCTTTTAGCGTGACTCCCAAACCTGTCTAATTGTAAGACAAATTCAATAAAGAACTAATTGGGGCGGCAAAAGTAAGGGATTTTTGAGAATAAAAAGCAGGTTTTGTCCAAGTATTTTTCGACGCTGGCGGAAGTGCCCTTAACGAAATGTTGCCCCGGCCTGCTGTTATCACCGTGCCCCGGCCTGGTGTTATCACCAGCCGGATATAGAATGAACAGGTTTCCCTCACGAATATGGCTGCTGATAACAGCAAGCCAGCGTAACTGAAATTAGCACTTTTTTCCCGTTCTGATTATTTTCATCCTTCGTTGCAGCAAGGATGCAGATAGGAAGCAGGAAGGAAGCAACAAGGATGTGGATTGGATATTCACTGGAAGTTGTATCGTTCTAAAATAACTATACCGGGAATATGCTGAGTTTTAAACTGATGATAAGATTATAAAGACCCATATAATAAATTTCCTGCCTTTATGCTCCCATGAACAACTTTTGTAAAACACAATTCGTTGTTTATCAAACCTCATTGGTTGCAGAAATTTTTATTTTTAAAAAAGTGCAACCATTGTGGTTGCAGTTTTTTTAATTTGAAAAAACTTGCAACCAACATTTATTCGTGCTATCCTGAGTTTTTAACTCAGGATAAATTGAGCAAAAAACTTTATTATTTCAATTAGTCCTGAGTTAAAAACTCAGAATAGCAGGCATATATTTCAGAAAGAAGTTTTGCAACTTTAAAAGATATGTTTTCGTCAATAAGAAACATTATGAAGCGATTCTATATGCATGTTCCCTTTCTGCAGCAAATTGCAAAGCGGCTTTAATATGCTCTTCCTGTAATTCAGGATAATCTTCGATTATCTCTATGCTACTCATTCCCGAAGCTAACCATGATAAAATATCAAATACACTTATTCGGGTATTTATTATACAGGGTTGGCCGAATCTTTTGTCTACCCTGATTTCTATATATGTTTGATATCCCATAATTCAAATCTACAAAAAATAAAGGAATGCTTATAAGGCTTTTGGTGTTGCCACGGCCTGGTGTTACACCAGCCGGACTTGGGATAAACGGGCTTTCCCCACCAATCTGGCTGGTGATAACACCAAGCCAGGGCAAGACCTAACAGGTTTTGAAAACCTGTTAGGTCTGAAACAAAAAGACCGCCCCAAAAATTGAGACGGTTTGAAACAGTTGGTTTGATAACTTTGGTTGATTATGCAAGCTTTTCCACCTGCATATAACTTAATTCTACCGGGGTAGCCCTTCCGAATATTTTTACCTGAACTTTTAATTTTTTCTTTTCATCACTCACCTCTTCGATCACACCATTGAAATCATTGAATGGTCCGTCGATGATCTTGATCGTTTCACCAATGATGAATGGTTCACTCATCGTTACACCACCAATATCACTCATTTCATCCACCTTACCAAGCATTTTATTTACTTCTGCTTTCCTGAGTGAAATGATATTTCCTTTTGAACCTTTACCATCAGTAAGAAAGTGCATCACGTTGCTGATATTGCTTACGTGCTGGATGATATCATCATTCAATTTATCTCCGGCAACTTCGATCATAATATAACCAGGATAGAAATTTCTTTCACGCATTACTTTTTTACCATTGAGTACTTTATATACTTTTTCAACCGGTAAGAAAATTTGCCTGATGATCTTATCCCATCCATTACGAATGATGTCTTTATCCAGGTATTCTTTTACTTTACGCTCTTTACCACTTACAACCCTTAACACGTACCATTTGCTTTCCTTTTCTGCTTTATCTGCAGATTTGGTATCAGTCAAATTGCCCAGTGGAGTAGATGCTGTTTGTTCGAGCGGTGATGTTTCTTCCATGATTATGCAAATAACTTGTAAATAAATTTCATAGATCCGTTGGCGATAAGATCCATCAAAGCTACAATGCCTGTGATGAATAAAGTAGCACCCAATACGATCATGGTAGATTGCTGTAGTTGTTCCCATTTAGGCCAACTTACTTTCTCCATCATTTCTTTGTAAGACTCTTTTACAAAAACTGTGAATTTGTTCATAATAACAATTTGATAATTTGATAATTTGGAAATTTGATAATGATAATGATTTAATTATCAAATTTTCAAATTACCAAATCGATTCATTAATTAGCACGGGAACTAGGATTCGAACCAAGATCAAAGGTTTTGGAGACCCGTATGCTACCGTTGCACCATTCCCGTAAGAAAGCTAAAAGCTATTAGCGGTTAGCCAATAGCTTTTAGCGATATTTTATAAAGATAGACAATTTATTATTAGCTAGCCCTTTGGCTAACAGCTAACAGCTAAAAGCTAAAAGCTATCTCTTATTTTATAATTTCAGTAACCTGACCAGCACCTACTGTACGGCCACCTTCACGAATCGCAAACTTAAGACCTTTTTCCATCGCAATTGGTTGGATCAAAGTAACTGTCAAGTTTGTGTTATCGCCTGGCATAACCATTTCAGTACCTGCATTCAAAGTAACTTCTCC
>JBDTLP010000174.1:0-6932 GCA_039934735.1 Ferruginibacter sp.
AACCTAAAATGGCAAGAACATTTACCAATAACAATATTACTTTGCAGGGAAATTTTGATCCGGCGAAATTACTTGCTCCTATTCCTGAAATAAAAAAAGCAGTGAAAGAAATGATTGATGGATTTGGAACACAACGTTACATTGCTAACCTGGGACATGGTATTATGCCAAATGTTCCTGTTGATCATGCGAAGGCGTTTGTGGATGCAGTGAAGGAATATGGCGGATAACCCTGTCGGCGGTTGCAAACCTCGACAACGGTTAGGTGGTGAATGAGTCAATAGGTGAATAGGTGAATGGTGAAATCTCTAAGGTTTATAATATTTCCTCAAGAATTAAATAACAGCTGATCTCTGATCTCTGATTTCTGAAATCTGGTATCCGAAAAATAAAGTAACAATAATTAAAAAGCTTCATGTCCGACAAAACATCCAAACACGAATTCCGTCAGCGATGGGTTGACTATATGCAGCGTTTGCAGGATAACATTTGTGATGCATTGGAATTGGCAGATGGTAAATCAGAATTTGTACAGGATGAATGGAAACGTGAAGAAGGCGAAGGTGGTGGTGGAATAACGAGAACAATTGCAAATGGAAATGTGATAGAGAAAGGCGGTGTAAATACTTCCGTTGTTTACGGAACACTGACTGATGCAATGATTAAAGTACTTAAAATTCCTGCATCTACAGAGAAAGGGGGTTGGTTTGCTGCAGGATTATCATTGGTAATTCATCCAAGCAGTCCATTTGTTCCAACCGTGCATGCAAACTGGAGATATTTTGAATTGTATGATGAGAGCGACAATGTGATGGATCGCTGGTTTGGTGGAGGTACGGATCTTACGCCGTATTATTTATTTGAAGAAGATGTGATTCATTTTCACCAGACATTAAAAAATGCAAATGATCTTTTTGGAAAAGAATTATATCCTGTTTATAAAAAAAGATGTGATGAATATTTTGTGAATGCGCATCGCAATAACGAAATGAGGGGAGTTGGCGGAATATTTTATGATCATCTTCGTGCGACGGAAAATGTTGATATTGAAAAATTGATGAGTTTTCAACAAGCAAATGGGAATTGTTTTATAGATGCATATATTCCCATAGTTGAAAAAAGAAAAGATATTACTTACAACGATCAAAATAAATATTGGCAGGAGATACGTCGTGGACGATATGTAGAATTTAATTTGTTACACGATCGTGGTACTATCTTCGGATTAAAAACAAATGGAAGAACGGAAAGTATTTTAATGAGCTTGCCGCCAACAGTTCGTTTTGATTATAATTATCAACCAACACCAGGAAGTGAGGAAGAAAAATTATTGAATGTATGTTTGCATCCCAAAGATTGGTTGGCGATGTCTGATGTCTGATGTACGATATCTGAAAGTTTTGAGCATTTTACTTGAATTTAGTGTTGTTTTCATCTTTGGGGTTCGTTTTTTTGTATTTATTTTTCATAAAAATTATTTTTATGGATAGGAAAATCTTACAAGCAAGAACAAAGCAATTTCATGTAGATGTAATTAAGCTTTGCGAACAGTTTCCGCGGAATGCTGCCGGATTTGAAACAGCAAAACAAGTAATAAGATCTGCAGGATCAGTAGGAGCAAATTACAGAGCAACAAAAAGGGCAAAATCTGATAAAGATTTTATTTATAAAATAGAAATTGTATTAGAAGAAGCAGATGAAAGTCACTATTGGTTAGAAGTTGTAAGAGATTCGGGAATAAAAATTGGTGAAGAAGTAGATAGATTAATAAAAGAAGCAAATGAATTGACCGCTATTTTTACTGCTACCGATAAAACAGCAAAGGCAAATAGAAATGGAAGTTCTACATAAATCAGACATCAGGAAATCAGACATCATATGATATTACAAAGAAGAAACAGAATATTAAGAACCACTCCTGCAATCAGAAGTATGGTTGCTGAAACAATATTAACCCCGGCAGATTTCATTGCGCCATTATTCATCGATGAAGGAGAAAATATTTCAACAGAAATTTCATCAATGCCAAATTATTATCGCAGGAGCCTTGACCTTACCGTTAAGGAAGTAAAAGAACTTTGGTCACTCGGAATAAAATCAGTTTTACTTTTTATAAAATGTAAAGACGAATTAAAAGACAATACGGGCAAAGAAGCATGGAATAAAAATGGTTTGATGCAACGCAGCATTAAAGCTATTAAAGATGCGGTACCGGAAATGTACGTGATGACAGATGTTGCATTGGATCCTTATTCTTCTTATGGGCATGATGGTATTGTTGAGAATGGAGAAATCGTAAACGACCCAACTGTGGAAGCATTGGTGAAAATGAGTATCAGCCACGCAGAAGCGGGCGCAGATATGGTTGCGCCAAGTGATATGATGGATGGCCGTATTGGTGCAATACGTGAAGGATTAGAACAAAATAATTTTACAAAGACTGGTATTATGGCTTATAGCGCAAAGTATGCATCTTGTTTTTATGGCCCATTCAGGGATGCATTGGATAGTGCACCTGGTTTTGGTGATAAGAAAACGTATCAAATGGATTATGCCAATCGCATTGAAGCAATCAAAGAAGCAATGATGGATGTGGAAGAAGGTGCTGACATTGTCATGGTGAAACCAGGGCTTCCTTACCTGGACATTGTACGTGAAGTAAAAAACGCAGTGGATGTTCCCGTTAGTGTGTATAATATCAGCGGAGAATATTCCATGATAAAAGCAGCAGCGCAACGTGGCTGGATTGATGAGAACAAAGCAATACTTGAAACATTGACTTCTATAAAAAGAGCCGGGGGTGATTTGATTGCAACATATTTTGCAAAAGATGCAGCGAAACTTTTACGAATGTAACCCTGTCGGCGGTTGTAAACCCCGACAGCGGTTGTGTTGTCAATGGTGAATGGTGAATAGTGAAAACTTAGGATTTTTCTTTCTTTTAAAAACCATTGTAATAATTTAATGTTTCTAAAATAATTCTATAATACTAACAATCTTAAATAACGATCAAAATACGAATGGCCTTTCAAGTTTTCACAATTCACAATTGACCATTCACCATTCACCACATGAATATTAAAAAAAGTAAAAAACTTTTCGCAAGGGCCCAACAAACAATTCCTGGTGGCGTAAATTCTCCCGTGCGTGCATTTAAAAGCGTTGGCGGTACACCGTTATTTATGAAGAAAGCAAAGGGCGCTTATTTGTATGATGTAGATGGAAATCAATACATCGATTATATAGCATCATGGGGGCCAATGATATTGGGGCATGCACATAAGCCGGTAATAAAAGCCATTCGTAAATATGCATCTTATTCAACTTCGTTTGGTGCGCCAACAAAGCTGGAAATAGAAATGGCAGAACTAATCACGAGTATGGTTCCCCATGTTGATTTAATAAGAATGGTCAGCAGCGGAACGGAAGCCTGTATGAGCGCCGTTCGCCTTGCACGTGGATACACAGGAAAAAACAAGATCATAAAATTTGAAGGAAATTATCATGGTCATGCAGATGCTTTTTTAGTAAAAGCGGGAAGTGGTGTTGCAACGTTTAATATTCAAACAGTTCCTGGCGTAACTGCAGGTGTGAGTAATGATACACTAACGGCAGCATACAACGATTTGGAAGCAGTTAAAACATTGGTAGCAGAAAATAAAAATGAGATTGCTGCAATCATTATTGAACCTGTTGCCGGAAACATGGGCTGTATCTTACCTGCGCCTGGTTTTTTAGAAGGATTACGCACAATCTGCGACGAAGAAAATATTATTTTCATTTTTGATGAAGTGATGACAGGCTTTCGTTTATCTGCGGGCGGTGCACAACAAACATTGGGTATTAAAGCTGACCTTGTTACTTATGGAAAAGTAATCGGCGGTGGCATGCCTGTTGGTGCATTTGGTGGTAAGAGGGAAATTATGGAACACATTGCGCCACTTGGAAATGTTTACCAGGCCGGTACATTAAGTGGCAATCCAATTGCCATGATCGCTGGTTATACGATGTTGAAAGAATTAAAAAACAATCCATCTATTTATAAAGAGCTCGAACAAAAAACAATCTACCTGCGTGATGGTATGAAGAAAGTATTTGAATCTTCAGGAAAAAAATATGTCATTAATCAACTCGGTTCCATGATCAGCCTTCATTTTAGTGAACAACCCATTACTGATTTTGCAAGTGCATCGAAAGCAGATATTCCTTTGTTCAATAAATTATTTCATTATATGCTTGATCATGGTGTGTATCTTCCACCATCTGCATACGAAAGTTGGTTTTTGAACAATGCGTTGAGTTATGATGATTTAGATAAGACGATTAATGTGTTGAAGAAATTTTTATTAGAGCAGAATGCATAATTTGGAAATTAGCTAATTTGGATATTTGGAAATGGAAAACTGCTGTGGCGAAAAATTTATTATGTGCAGCGAATATCTGTTATTAGTTGTTTGTCAAATCCAGGTGGGCACTATATTAATATCGCATCCTAACTTTTGTTTGAAATCATTCAAAAAATTATCTGTAAAACCTGACCAATTCCAAAATGTAAATCCCAGGTTACTAAATCCCCATTCGGGTGTAAAATTAAATTGGTAAATATCTGTACCTGCATTACATAAAGGACAAGTCAGATTATTACTTTTATTGTCGTCCCATTCGCTTAAAAAATCCCAATCTTCGCCAGCAATGTTTTCATTGCAAGCTGGACAAATAACTTCATCCATTCCATTTTGCCCTGTATGGAAAATTTGTCGCTCAGTTATTATTTCAAGCCCATTTGTTATTAAAAGAAAAGGTAGATATTCTGCTTCTGCTACAACAAGTTTTGCACCTTCAGAAATTGAATAACCATTTTTTGAACTAAGAATACAGTCAGAGAGAGTTGGCTTAACAATGTCAAGTGAGACAAGCCATTGTAAAATTTCTTTCGATTTAATTTCTTTGTTTGGATAAACAGATTGTTTTGGTACGATTGAAATGCTATGGTCACTCATAATTAATTGCGGCGTTTGAGTTTTTCTTGTTATTTGATTACAAACATTTCCAAATTATCACATTTCCAAATTTCCAAATTGTGTTATTCTGCAGTAACAGCAAAACTCTCTTTAATCTTCCCCGTCAAATCCGTTTCCATCATCCTGCACGCAATATTGATCATATTCTTAAATGCATTAGCATGAGAAATACCATGACCAATGATAACGGGCTTGGATACCCCAAGAACAGGAACACCGCCATATACTTCAAAATTGAAACGATCTAAATGTTCATCGTGTAGGTTGCGGCGCTTGGAAATATCGTAAATACTTTCTGCCAGTTTTAAAATAACATTGCCGGTAAATCCATCACACACCATTACATCAGCTTTATCAACCAGGATATCACGACCTTCAATGTTTCCAACAAAATTGATGAGATTATTTTCTTTTAGCAGGGGATAGGTAGCTTGCGCTAAAAGATTTCCTTTGCCTTCTTCTTCGCCAAGATTAACGAGACCGACCTTAGGTTTATCTATTTTTAAAATATGTTCTGAAAAAAGGGAACCAAGAACAGCAAATTGATTTAGATTTTCTGGTTTACAATCTGCATTCAATCCAACATCTACCAGTAAACCCAATGTACCATCTTCTCTCGGCATGTATCCGCCAATGGTAGGACGCAATACACCTTCGATTGCTTTGATGCTGAACAATGCACCAACCATCATGGCACCTGTATTACCTGCGCTGATGAATGCATCCATTTTGCCGGTTGCTAATAAATGAAAACCAACGGCAATGGATGATTGCTTTTTTTCTTTCAAAGCTTTGGTGGGATGTTCGTGCATCCCGATCACTTCCGGGGCATGTACAATGCTGTATGTAGCGGGATTCATACTGTTCCCGTCGAGGTGCAATTTTATTTGCGCTTCATCTCCGATCAATACCAGGTGAACATCTTCTTTGTTATACGCCATAAACGCGGAGGCGCCCTTCACTGCTTCAAGAGGTGCAAAATCACCTCCCATCATATCAAGGCCTACTGTGATCATCAAAAGAAAATTTAAAAATTAAAAATTCCAAAACCTTGAATGAAGTTACTCATTCTTTGATTTTGGAATTAAAATCTTTTAGCAAAAATGATTATGCTTTAAGTGGCGCTTTTTCGGCAACAACTTTTCCTTTATAGTATAATTTTCCTTCGCTTACATGTGCACGGTGGCGTACATGAATTTCGCCAGTAGTAGAGTCTGTACTTAAAGTAGTCTCTGTTGCTTTATAATGCGTCCTTCTCTTTGCACTGCGTTGTTGCGAATGGCGCCTTTTTGGATTTGGCATGACTTATTAATTTTTAATTTTTAATGCTTAATTATAATGATCTCTAATTGTCTTTAAATTTTTCTAATCCCTTCCAAAGCGCATTGGCATTATGTTCTACCTGCCTTGCTTCCATCGCTTTTAATTTTTCAAGCACTTCGTTGTTGCATTGTGGCCCGCCCATTGTTTCTTTGCTACACATCCTTTGCATCGGCACACTTAACACTACAAATTCATAGATCCAGTCGCTTACATTGATATGGCTTTCTGTTCTTGAGATATAAAATACATCAGGATCTTCTTCCTGTGCATTCATTTCTTCAGGATTATCTACAAGCTTTACCAGCATTTTAAACTCATCCCACAGATCCATTTTTAAAGGGTTTCCGCAGCGGTCGCAGATGACTTGTGCTTTTCCGCCAACTTCAAACTTTAAAAGCATGAAGCCAGTATTTTTCTCCAATGACAGCTTAATATTTGCTGTTGCATTAGAAAAATCTTCGGCACCTTTTTCTACAAAGAACTTACTGTCAATATCGTAATTAAACTCATGAACCCCCGGCTTTAGTCCCACAAAAGCAATCTCAAATGCACGTCTGTTAGCCATTGCGTTCAGTTTAAAGGAGTGCA
>JBDTLP010000175.1:0-6770 GCA_039934735.1 Ferruginibacter sp.
TCCATTTCAGGAATATCCAAGTGAAATTTTTCTGCTGCAAGTTGCCTGAATGAATTTCCCCATCCATCAGAAAGCAGCACACCGCCGATATCAAGGAATAATGTGGTTATCTTTTTTTCTATTTTCATTTTAATATTTTATTTACTGTTTAAAGCCTCAAACCCCGATACTACATCAAACAGTTCTTCATCAATAGAGCTCTGGCGCAGTCGATGGTATTTCTTACCAAGGTCTTCAAGCAGATCAGTAATATTTTTTTCTGCCCGTTGCATGGCATCTAAACGGCTTGCGTTTTCACTGGCTAATGATTCAACGCATGCTTTGAATAGCGAAGCAAAAAGATAGCCGTTAATTAAGGCAGTCAATGTTGGCTTTGCGGCTCCTGCTATTTGCGGAAGTAATTTTGTAGGCCATTGAATTTCCTGTAATGAATTTTTCCATTCTTCATCCAACGGTAAAAATCTTTGCATGACAGGCGTATAGCCTGATCCCGGTTTTGGTTGATTATGAAAAATATAAAATGCTGTCACATTTTCTTTTTGCTCACTTTCCTGGCTCCTGTTTAAAATTTCTGTTACTAACGGCGTTACGGCATTGATATCATTTGGAACCCGATACAATTTTGAAGTGATAAATCCTTCATCCGACAAAAGCAATTGCACCCGTTCTCCTATAGCCCAGATCATTTTTTTTCCTGGCAAAGCCTTCAGAGATGTGGAAACAAACTTTGCCATATTATCATTAAACTGTGCAACAAGCCCCTGGTCCGATCCAAAAACAATTGCACAAATCAAATCATCTGAATTCTTTTTTGTTTTTTTCTTTTCGCTTATTGCAATAATTTTTTCAGCCTTGAACCAGGCAATGATGCCCAAGGCTACTGTATGATAATATTCAGCAAGCGAACTCACCGCAGTTTCATATTGAACAATATTTGATGCCGCCATTGCCTTCATAGCGCTAACAACAGATTTGAGATCTTTTGCTCCTTCCGTTTTGCTTCGTAAGTTTTCTAAAGTGTCCATTCGTTTTTATTTTGACCTGGCTTTGGCTTGTTCTAATCTTTATTCGGTTTTATTTTTGTCTTGAATTTCTCCTGGCTTTGGTTTCTCCTGATTTTTTTCTGCCTTCGCCTTGTCATTATTTTCTTGTGACTTTAATTTGTCGTGATCCTGATCTTGATTTGGTTTATCCTGAAACGGAGTAAGTATTGTTCCTGCAATTTTTAAAATAGCATTGCTATCTTCATCACTTAGTTTTTCGGTTGAAAATAATCGCTTGATTATTTCGGCGGGAAAATCTTTAAAATTCTTTAGCAGTGCATCTTCTGCATCAGGAATTTTTTCAAGCGGTATATTATCCAAAAGCCCATTCTTTAATGCCAGTAAGATCACAATCTGTTCTGAGACCGGCATCTGTTGAAGTTCCTGTTGTTTAAGACATTCGCGAATTCGTTTTCCATGTTCAATGGTCTTACGTGTATTTTCATCAAGCCTTGTTCCAAAACGGGCAAAGGTTTCCAGTTCTTCAAATTGTGCATACTCCAGTTTCAAATTTGCGATAGAACGATATGCAGGTAATTGGGCTTTGTCACCAACACGTGAAACTGATTTACCAACATCAACAGCAGGTAAAATTCCTAATTCAAAAAGTTTGGGTGATAAATAAATCTGTCCGTCAGTAATTGAAATAAGATTAGTAGGAATGTAAGCGGAAATATTTTGCGCTTCTGTTTCAATGATTGGTAAAGCCGTAAGCGAACCTCCTTTTAATTCATCACTTAAATGTGTTGATCTTTCTAACAGGCGGGAATGAATATAAAAAATATCACCGGGGAATGCTTCACGTCCAGGTGGTCTTCTCAACAATAAAGAAAGTTCCCGGTAAGAACGTGCATGATGAGTAAGATCATCATAAACAATCAATACATCACGTCCTTGTTCCATAAAATATTCTGCAATGCTGGTTGCTGCATAAGGTGCTATGTATGCTAATCCGGGCGCATTATTTCCTTCTGCTACTACAACAACTGTATATTCCATTGCTCCTTTTTCCTGTAGGTTGGCGATCACTTTTGCAACTGCAGAAGCACGCTGCCCAATGGCACAATAAATACACAATACATTTTTATCATACTGGTTGAGAATTGTATCAATGGCGATGGCAGTTTTACCCGTTTGCCTGTCACCAACAATTAATTCACGCTGGCCACGGCCAATTGGAATCAATGCATCAATCACTTTAATTCCCGTTTGCAAAGGAATAGTTACCGGGCTTCTATCCATGATAGCATGAGCAGGGCGTTCGATAGGCAATCGTTCATTATGAATGATCGGGCCTTTGTCATCTATTGGTTTTCCCAGTGGATCAATCACTCTTCCAATTAATGAATTGCCAACAGGAATATCCATTACCCTGCCGGTGCGTTCTACTTCATCGCCAGCTTTTAATAATGAATCTTTTCCTAAAAGTATAACACCAATTTCATCTTCATCAATATTATAGGCGATACCAAAAAGCCCGCTGGAAAATTGCAGCAATTCTTCAAAGCCTGCGCCCGGAAGTCCTGAAACTTTTGCAATGCCTGTTGACACACTTGTTACATAACCAATTTCACAGGGCTTTATAGAAAAGTGAAAATTCTCTATCTCCTTGTCTAATTGGCTGAATGTATTATTAATGCTATTATCTGATTCAACTGCTGGCATATTATTTATTTTCCGGCTCCGGTTTTTTGTTTTCTTTTATTGTTGCGGAAATATTTTTTTCCAATGAATTAAGGTATTCTGAAAAACTCCAGGAAAGTTTATAACCATTGGTTGAAAGCTCGATACCGCTGATTATTTCCGGAGCAGTTTTAAATTGTGGGTGTGTATCTGCACTCAGTATTACATTTACTTCATTATTTATTTCTGCTTGTTGTTTTGCGGTAAGGTCAAATGCACTACTTACCAAAATAGCATTGGAATTTGATTTGAAAGCTTCGATGAATTGTTTCTTCTCATCATCTTTTATTTCTTTTAAGCGATTGATGAATGTATTTGCTGATTGCTCTTCTAAACTTATTGAAGCAATATCAGCAAGCGCTTTTCTTGTAATGGAAAAAACCTGCTTTTGTGTTTTTTCAGCGATCTCCGCATAATCACTTTCCTGCTTTTCTTTTGCTGCTTTTTCCATATTGGAGCGCAAAGTGGCAGCTGATGCTTTTGCTTCTACTATTAATTTTTGTTTTTCACTATTTGCATCGGTAACAGCTTTATCCATCAAAGATTTTTTTTGCTGATCAAAATCTTCGTTCTTTTTTTTGAAATCATCCTGTTCTTTTTGTGCCGCAGCTTTTTTATCATCTGCATCTTTTAATTGATCAGTGATCTTTTTTTCACGTTCACTAACGGCATTGAGTATTGGCTTGTATAAAAATTTCCTTAGCAACCACACCAAAATGAGGAAATTAATTACCTGTGCTATTACGGTGAACCAGTTAATTTTCATCTGATATTTTTTATTTTGCGATGAAGTGGTTCCAGAAAGGGTTTGCGAAAATGAGTATCATCGAAACAACAAAACAATATATCGCGATAGATTCGATCATGGCCAGTCCAACAAATAATGTCCTGGTAATAGTTGGCGCAGCATCTGGTTGCTGCGCAATGGAACTTAATGCTGATGAAACTGCTTTGCCTTCACCCAATGCCGGCATCATGCAACCGATACCGGTTGTTAGCCCTGCAATTATGATTGATGTTACTGCAATAGTTGTTGTACTATCCATTTTATTTTTTATTTACTTGTTATAGGATTTGGTTTACGTGTTTTTTTTGAATCATGCACAGCAGCTGTTATGTAAACTGTTGCCAGTATGCTGAAAATATATGCCTGCACCATACCGGTAAGCAAGCCAAGTGCATTCATAATGACGGGAAAAATAAACGGAGATATACTTAATAAAATAGCTACGATCATTCCACCACTCATAATATTTCCGAACAACCTGACTGCCAATGCAAGTGTGCGTGAAACTTCACTGATGAGGTTAAAAGGCAACATGATAAATGTTGGTTTCAAATATGATTTCAGGTAACCTCCAAGGCCACTTTTCTCTATACCAAAAAATGGCACTGCTATAAATACACAAAGCGCCATGGCAGTTGTTGTAGAAAGAGAAGCTGTTGGTGCTGTGTACCCTGGAAAAATAATACACAGGTTTGCTACGCCAATAAATAAAAACAACGTTCCAATAAAGCCGATATATTGTTCGGGATGATTTAAACCGACGTCTTTAATTTGTTTGTTGATGCCTGTTACAATCATTTCAAGTATACACTGCCAGCGTGAAATGGTATTATCTGATTTTAGCTTACGCGTAATCAATCTTGCAGCTACTATTAATACCAACATCAAAGCCCAGGTAGTAACAATGGTAAGGTTGATCGTAACAAAACCATGTTGCCAAAAAATAGTTTCATCGGGACTAAGCTTCATGATGAGCCTCCTTTTTTAATTGCATTCTTTTTTCATCCATTGATTTTGTATAATAGATAACGGCGAAGCGGGCCACAATAAAACCGACCAGGCATACAATTAATTTTTTCCAATCGCCTAATCCAATAAAATAAAATCCGGTCAAAACAATGCTGACCCGAAAAAAGAAACTACCTAAAACCAGCAATGCCGGTAGTTTTGATACCGCTAATTTTTTTACAGTAAACCAAAGGCCGCCGAAAAATATTACTCCCAGTAACAAGCCAACAATAAATGGTAATACCATATTTGAAATTTCATTCATTTTTTTCTTCTTTAGTGTTATGCATTTCTTTTTCTTCTTTTGCTACCCAATACCAGGCAATGATGCATCCGGTAATGATACCAACTACCAACAGGCTCAGGGTCCAGGAGAACGATTGCGGATGCCTTTTATCCAACCAAAGTCCCAACGCTGCACCAAGCAATGAAGGAACAGATACAGACCAGCCAATCATTCCCATCATGCCTAATCCTGACCATACGCTGTTCTTTTCCTGTAGTGCTTTTAATTTTTGTTTTTCTTTCCTCGCAACTTCCTTGCTAAAAAAATTATTTTCTTTATCATTTGCAGTGGGTACCATTGTTAAGTATTTCGAAGTTTATCAAAGCCGTAAATAAAACCTCTTTCCAGTTTTGCAATCACAGTTGTTACCTGTTTTTGATTTTCATCTTCCGATTTAAAATCTTTTTTTACCAGGTCAGCAAGTTTGCCCAAATCTGCTCCGCCAACGGCATTTCTAACGGATACCAATACTTGTTTTCCTGCTTTTATCATAACACCATTATCTACCGCTAAATAATGTGAAACACCGGCTGTTTCATAAGAAAATATGCCGGGTACCAATGCGGCAACACAATCGAGCCGCTGGGGTAGCAAACCGTAAGATCCTTCACTTGTTTCCATTACGATACTGTTTACATTTTTTATGTCGGCAAATACTTTGAAGGGAAGAAGTATTTTAAGGTCCATTATTATTTATTTTCATTTTTAATTAGCAACTGTTTTTTCTTTTACCACAGTCTCATTAGTTTTCTTATTTGCATTGCTATTTTCTTTTTTTAAATCATCCTGTTTATCCTTATTGGCCTTTTCATCTTTACTTTCTTTTTTATCCTTACTGAGATGATCATTTTTCTTTTTCGCTTCATCTATCGCACCGATCATGTAAAAAGCACTTTCAGGATAATCTTTAAACTCGTCTGCCAAAATACGTTCGCATCCATCCAATGCATCTTTCAAACTAACCTGCGTTCCTTTGATGCCACTGAATTGTTCGGTGGAAAAAAAAGGTTGTGTAAGAAAGCGCTCCAACTTTCTTGCACGGTTCACCACATTGCGATCCTGTACAGACAACTGTTCCATGCCCAGCATGGAAATAATATCTTTTAATTCTTCATACTGTGCAAGCGTTGCTCTTATTTTTTGTGCAAGATTATAATGCTTTTGGCCGATGATACCTGGCGTTGCCATTTTTGAATTTGATTGTAACAAGTCGATAGAAGGGTATAGGCCTTCACTGGCTTTTTTTCTTGAAAGTGCGATTGACGCGGAAAGATGAGAGAAGGTATGAACAGCTGCCGGATCGGTGAGATCATCCGCAGGGACGTATACAGCCTGAATAGAAGTAATCGCTCCTGCATCTGTATAAGCAATGCGCTCTTCCAGTTCTGATAATTCTGTTCCCATAGTTGGTTGATAGCCGAGCCGCGACGGCATTTGCCCCATCAGCCCCGATACTTCCATACCTGCCTGTATAAAACGAAATATATTATCAATCAATAACAGTACATCACGATGTTCATCATCCCGGAAATATTCAGCCATGGTTAATGCTGCATGGCCAACCCGAAAGCGTGCACCCGGCGGTTCATTCATTTGCCCGAATAACATTACCATGTCTTTAAGTAAGCCAGCATCTTTCATAGCATTGTATAATTCATTTCCTTCACGGCAACGTTCGCCGATCCCACAAAACATGCTAACGCCTTTGTTATGCCCAACCATATTATGTATCATCTCTGTAAGCAATACTGTTTTGCCTACTCCGGCTCCTCCAAACAATCCTGCTTTGCCACCACGCTCCAGTGGCATCAATACATCTATTGCTTTAATACCTGTTTCAAAAATTTCAGATTTCACTGCTCGCTTTAATAATGGAGGGGGTAACTGGTGTATGTTCCTGCGTTCTGAGGTTGGAAGAGGTTCAAGATGATCTATTGTATTGCCAAAAACATCAAACATTCTC
>JBDTLP010000176.1:0-6747 GCA_039934735.1 Ferruginibacter sp.
TATCTCCAATAATAATTAATTAGCTCTTTAAAGTTAAGTGACCTAAAGGCACAGGTCGGGAGACCAGCGCCAGTTAGGAGACCAGCGCCAGTTAGATAATAATTAATTAGCTCTTTAAGGTTAAGTAACCTAAAGGCACAGGTCGGGAGACCTGCGCCAGTTAGGTTTATACAAAAAGAAAAAATCAGTGAATCAGTGGCAACCAAAGATTATTTTTGCAGCCGTGAAAAGAAAGAAAGAAAGAATACAACTGGAAAATATTGTTGTAACCGATTATGCTGCCGAAGGCAAGGCAATAGCACGCCATGAAGGAAAAGTGATTTTCATCTCTGGCGCCGTTCCCGGAGATACAGTAGATATAATCCTTACAAAAAATAAAAAAGATTGGGCCGAAGCAAGGACAACAAGGGTTGTAACTCCGGCGCCCGACAGGCTTGATCCTTTTTGTCGCCATTTTGGAATTTGCGGTGGCTGCAAATGGCAAATGCTTCCGTATGAAAAACAATTATTATATAAGCAACAGGAAGCAGAACAAAACCTTCGCCGCATTGGAAAAGTTGAATTACCGGAGATCATGCCCATCATTGGGTCAGATGATACGATTCATTATAGAAATAAACTTGAGTTCACGTTTAGCAATAAGCGCTATTTGACGAATGATGAGATGGTCTCCCCAAACTTCTCCGAAGGAGGGGCTTTCGAAGTCTCTGGAAATTTAAAAGTCTCTGCTGAGTTCGTAGGGTCTGAAGCTCCCCCTTTAGGGGGCAGGGGGGGTGCTCTTGGCTATCACGTTCCCCGCATCTTCGATAAAGTGATCGACATTTTTGAATGTTACTTGTTGGATGACGTTAATAACAAGATTAGAAATTCCGTACGTGACTTTGCCAAAGAAAATAATTTTTTATTCTACGATATAAAAGAACATACTGGCTGGCTGCGTAATATTATTATCAGGTATTGCACCACGGGAGAATTGATGGTTAATATTTGCATGAATTATGAAGATGAGGCTAACAGGGTATTGTTGCTTGATCATTTATTGAAACAGGTTCCTTCGATTACTACATTATTATATACGATCAATCCAAAATGGAACGACAGTATTTATGATCTTACACCTCAAACTTATTTTGGTAAAGGATATGTAACAGAGAAACTGGACAATTTTGAATTCATCATCAGCCCAAAATCTTTTTTTCAAACAAACACAAAACAGGCAGAGAAATTATTCGCCGTTGCCAGGGATTTTGCAGCACTCACTGGCAATGAAATTGTGTATGATCTTTATTGCGGTACAGGAAGTATTGGCATTTTTGTAAGTCCGAAAGCAAAAAGGATCATTGGTGTTGAAGTGATTGAAGATGCCATTGAAGATGCAAAGAAAAATGCAGCGCTTAATAAAATTGATCATGCCCGTTTTTTTGCCGGTGATGTAATAAAGATCTGTAATGATGATTTTTTCTCAACACACGGACGGCCCGATGTAATTATTACTGATCCCCCACGGGCAGGCATGCATGAAAAACTGGTGATTAAATTATTAGAGATTGCAGCACCAAGGATCGTATATGTGAGTTGCAATACCGCAACACTTGCAAGAGACGTGAACCTGCTTAGTGAAAAATACCATGTTGAAAAAATCCAGCCTGTAGATATGTTCCCACATACACATCATATTGAATGTGTTGTTTTGCTAACAATTAAATAAACGATTACTTATAACTTTGCACAATGGCATACGGAAATGGCTTTCAACGAACAACACCAATAGTATTAAATCTGATTATTATAAATGTGCTTGCATTTTTTGCCCAGGCAGCATTTGGAGGATTAAATGCTGTTAGCAAAGTGAATGACTTGTTTGCACTTCATCATTATAAATCAGACGAATTCAGGCCTTACCAGTTAGTCACACATATGTTCATGCATGGAAGCTTTACACATATACTTTTTAATATGTTTGGGCTTTGGATGTTTGGGACAATCATTGAAAGAGCTTGGGGTCCAAAACGATTTTTAATTTTTTATCTTATTTGCGGAGTAGCTGCGGGGCTAGCTCAAATGGGCAGCTATGCTTTTGATTTTTGGCAGATAGATCATACTGCAATTGGCCCGGAGTTAATGGCTCAATATCAATCAGCGCTACGGATAAATTGTACTGTTGGTGCATCCGGAGCTATCATGGGAGTATTGGCAGCTTATGGCTACCTGTTTCCAAATACAGAACTTTTTATTATGTTTATTCCAGTTCCTGTAAAAGCAAAATGGGCCATTTTAGGGCTTATTGCTATAGATCTTTTTAGCGGAGTAGCAGGGAGTGCTGGTGATAATGTAGCTCACTTTGCACATATTGGTGGTGCATTGGTTGGCTTTTTAATAGTGTTGTATTGGAACAAAACAAATAAACGAACTTTCTATTAAGCTGTTAACATCTTTTTGTTTTTTGTCGATGTAACTTTAGCAATAAGTTTTTTAAAATTATGGGAGAGTCAGACAGATACCACGATTACAGAAACGTAAAGAGGCGAAATAAATTCACGCTGGGCACAGATAACAATGCCCTCATGGGTTTATTTGTATTGAATGTAATCTTCTTTTTAATATTACTAACGGTAAAGGTTACCTATGGTTTTTATCAACAACCGCAGCTTTATAACGCACAGGTTGTACAATGGTTTGAGCTTCCTGCTAATCTTACAAAGCTCAGTGAGCGGCCATGGACATTGTTGATCTATTTTTTTAGTGATACAGGAGAGAATTTCATGCGTGTGCTTAGCAACATGCTTTGGCTATGGGCATTTGGTTATATCCTGCAGGAATTAGCAGGTAATGATAAAATTATTCCGATATATATTTATGGAGGTTTGTTTGGAGGCATCGTTTTTATAGCTGCAAATTATTTAATACCAACACTGCATGCACAAATAAACGATGCTGCATTGCTGGGCGCTAATGCTGGTACCGTTGCAGTTGCAATGGCTACCACAACTTTATCTCCTAATTATAAATTTTTCCGGCAAATTCGTGGCGGTATTTCAATCTGGGTATTAATGGCCATTTATCTTTTTATTGATTTTGCAGGCGTTGCTACAATTAGCGCTGCTTATAGTTTATCACATTTAGGTGGTGCGTTTGCAGGATTTCTCTTTGTTGTTTTACTGCGCCGCGGAAATGATGGAAGCGTTTGGATGAATCAATTGTATAACTGGTTCATGAATCTTTTTACGCCACCTAAAAAAACCGGGAAAGAAACCTCTGTAAAAGACAAGATCTTTTATAATACCGGTGACAGAAATCCTTATAGCAAAACATCTATTGTTACACAGCAGCGTGTAGATGAGATCCTTGATAAAATAAATCAAAAAGGCTATCATTTTTTAACCGAAGAAGAAAAGCAGATCCTTAAGAAAGCTTCAGAAGAGGAAGACCTCTAGGATTTCTGATGTCTGATGTCTGATGTCTGATGTCTGATGTCTGATGTCTGATAAAATAGTTAGTGAATAAAGATACAGCTGACTTCAAAAAACACCTCATCATACTTATCTTTAGCAAATGTCTAAAAGGATATTGAGAAGGGCAACAAAGGTTATTTTAATTAGCTGCAATATCTTGCTTGCGATTTGTCTTTTAGCGGGTTGTTATACCAGTTGGTTCAATGCTGAAAAATATTGGTTCCTGGGCTTTCTTACACTTGCTGCATTTTATTTATTACTTGTATTGATTGGGTTTATTATTTTTTGGCTTTTTGCAAAGAAGGGCCTTACACTTATTAGCATCATTACCATCGCAGTTTGCTGGAAGCCATTGCGTGAAGTTGTGGCCATAAGAATGCCTGCGGATTTTTCTATAAAAAAAGACAGTTCCAATTTAAGAGTGATGAGTTGGAATGTGGAACATTTTGATATACTTGAACACAAATCACATCCGGAAAGAAAAGATGAGATGATCGATATGATCAACGATTACCAGCCCGATGTAGCGTGTTTCCAGGAAATGGTAGCAAGCGATCTTTTTCCATCAGCAATTAATTATGTGCCTGATTTTAAAACGAGGCTGAACATGGCTGACTACCTGTATTCTTACAATTATAAACTTGATTTTGACAGCAAGCATCATTTTGGAATTATTATTTTCAGCAAATATCCCATCATAAAAAAGCAAACGATGGCATATGATCAAAGAGATTATAATTCAACTTTTCAATACGTGGATATTGTAAAGAACGCAGATACTTTCAGGGTATTTAATATTCACCTGCAATCACTGAAATTCTCTCATGAAAACCGCAGGTACATTGATGATCCTACTATGAAAAATGAAAATGATATTGAAGAATCCAAAAATGTTATTGCAAAATTTAAAGTTGGTTTTTTAAAACGTAAACTGCAAAGCGATTATATCAGGCTGGCCATGGATCAAAGCCCTTATCCCATCATTGTATGTGGCGATTTTAATGACGTGCCCAATAGTTATGCATATAAAAATATTGGTAAAGGGTTGAAAAATGCATTCACAGAAAAAGGATTTGCAATCGGCCGCACATTTTACAGCATCTCACCTACACTGCGAATCGATAATATTTTTATGGATGAAAGATTTGACGTGAAACAGTATGTAAGGGTGAAGAAAAAGCTGAGCGATCATTTTCCGATTATTGCAGACCTGCATTACGTGAAGGAGTGAATGGGTGAATAAGTGAATGAGTGAATAAGGCAATATGATATTCAAATTATAATGTTGCCATTGACCTATTCACCCATTCCCATGCACTGTTTGCGGTTTTCAAAAACTTTCCATACCTTGCTTCCCATGCAATTCCAACTTTCTACATATTATTTTCTCTCCTGCTGTTGCCCTTGCGGCAATGCTTAATATCTTTGCGCCAGTTGGTGCAGTTAATAAATCAAAATTTTAACCAGGCAAGGTCGGTCAACATCGTTTGCTGAATAATAGTGCAACCAATGTTTGAGAAACAACAACTGCCACATAAAAAAATAATATGGCTTTTAAAATTTATAATTCTTATTCAAGACAAAAAGAAGAATTCAAATCCATTACGCCGGGTCATGTGGGCATGTATGTGTGCGGTCCAACAGTAAGTGGTGAGAGTCATCTTGGCCACGCAAGGCCGTACATCACTTTTGATATTGTGTATCGTTACTTAACTTATAAAGGATATAAAGTAAGGTATGTGCGAAATATTACTGACGCTGGCCATTTTGAAGAAGAGGGACGTGAAGCAGAAGATAAAATTTCTAAAAAAGCGTTATTGGAAAAACTGGAACCCATGGAGCTTGTACAGAAATATACAAATTTATTTCATTGGGCATTCAAACAATTCAATTGTATTGATCCAACGATTGAACCAACAGCAACGGGCCACATCGTTGAACAAATAAACATGATCGAAAAAATTATTGCTGAAGGTTATGCTTATGTATCCAACGGCTCTGTTTATTTCGATGTAAAAAAATATGCGGCTTCACATGATTATGGAAAGTTGAGTGGAAGAATCATTGATGATCTTTTGGAAACAACAAGAGATCTTGATGGCCAGGAAGAAAAAAGAGACCTGGCTGATTTTGCTTTATGGAAAAATGCAGCACCCGAACACATCATGCGTTGGAAAAGTCCGTGGGGAGAAGGTTTCCCCGGCTGGCATATCGAATGTTCTGCTATGGCAACAAAATACTTAGGTGCTGAATTCGATATACATGGTGGTGGTATGGATCTTCAGTTTCCGCATCATGAAAGCGAAATAGCACAGAGTACGATCTGCAATCACCAGGCACCGGTAAAATACTGGATGCATAATAATATGATTACGATCAATGGACGCAAAATGGGTAAGAGCTACAACAATGTTATTAAACTAACGGAGTTGTTTAGCGGCGATCATCCATTGCTTACACAGGCATTCAACCCGATGACGATACGTTTTTTTATTTTGCAGAGTCATTACCGCAGTCCGCTCGATTTTAGCAGTGAGGCATTGGTGGCAAGTGAAAAAGCATTTAAACGTTTATGGGAAGCATACACTATTCTACAAAAGATGAACCCTGTAAACAGTAATGCAGCAGATATTGAACTTGATACAAAGATTGTAAACTGGCTGAATGAATTTGAAGAATTCATGGATGATGATTTCAGTTCGCCGAAAGTATTGGCAAATATGTTCGAGATGGCACCAATCATTAATTCCATTAAAGATGGTTTGATAGCTGCTAATGCAATCAGCGATGCTACGTTGCGGTTAATGAAAGAAAAATTCAAATTGTTTTTAGAAGATATTTTTGGTTTGCAAAATACAGATGGAACAAACAATGAAACGCTTAAGTCTGTTATGCAATTGTTGATTGATATTCGCAAAGATGCCAAAACGAAAAAAGATTATGCAACTTCTGATAAGATTCGCATTCAGTTAAATGAAATGGGAATTTTATTGAAAGATGAGAAGAATGGAGAAATGAGCTGGAGCGTGGACTAGAAAAATTTATATTGAGCGTTGTACGTTGGATATTGAATATTAAACGAAGCAGCCACAAAAAAAATTTTCAATATACAACTTACAATGTTCATTATAAAATCAGGTACAATAATCGCAAAGCCTCATCAGCTATAAATTGTAACTCCCAATGTGAAGTTTCTTTTCGTTCTGTAGGAACGTCTGATTGACAGAAAGTAATGATTTGTGAAGTTTCTTTTCGTTCTGTAGGAACGTCTGGTTGGTAGACAGCCATGATTTGT
>JBDTLP010000177.1:0-6668 GCA_039934735.1 Ferruginibacter sp.
TCCGTCTTCCAATCCTCGGGGCCATGGCCTGGTGTTTTCACCAGCCATTGAAGAAGGCGGTTGGTGAAAACACCAAACCGCGGCGAATATCTATCCTCGGCATTAATTATAAAACCTTTTTTACAAATAGCCTTACCGAGTTCAACCCAAGAACAACATCGCTCAATCCCATAGCAAGTGCGCCAAAAGTAGGAGAAAGCAACCCAGCAGCAGCAATTGGAATTGCGACTATATTATATACGAATGCCCAGAAAAGATTTTGTTTGATAGTAAGATAAGTATGCTTGCCAAGGCCCAATGCTTCAGGTAAATTTTTGAGGCCGTGATTCATTAAAATCACATCGGCACTTTGCATGGCTATTTGAGTGGCTTCACTTAATGAAATACCCAATGTTGCTTTTGCCAATGCAGGCGCATCATTGATCCCATCACCAACCATGGCTGTTGGCATCTTTTCATTTAATAAACTAATTTTTTCAAGTTTTTGTAGAGGCGATTGTTCAGACATTACTTCATCAATGCCAAGTTCTTTTGCTACTGCTTCACATTTTTCTTTTCTATCGCCGCTTAGCAAAATTGTTTTTATATTTTTTGCATGCATCCATTTTACAACAACAGCAGCTTCTTTTCTTATTTCATCTTTTGCATCAATCCATCCGATGAGTTCTTTGTTTTTTAAAATAAAAATATTGTGATTGATATCTGTTGCATCAGTAGGTAATATTTTATAAGAACCCGATTCATAAATATTTCCATTGTTATCTTCTGCGCTGATGCCAATTCCTTTTATTTCTTTAATATTTTTCCATCTTATGGGGCTATTGTTTTTCCATTCATTCGCAACAGCTTTTGCCAAAGGATGATTGGAAAACTTATGCATTGAAAATGCTACCTGTTTAAATTCATCTTCATTAATAAAAAATTTATAATCAGCAATTACAAATAGTCCTGTAGTAAGTGTTCCTGTTTTATCAAACACAACTTGTTTAATTGTTTTAAAAGATTCCAGGCTGGACGCATTGCGAAACAGAATTCCTTTTTTAGCAGCACGACCAAGCCCAACAGCAATAGCAGCAGGTGTTGCAATTCCCATCGCACAGGGACAGGAAATTACCAACACCGCAATTGCACGCATCAAAGAATCTCCACCTGCAATATGAAACACCATAAAGTTTATAAAAAAAGTAAGCACTGCAATCCCAATTACCAATGGAACAAATATGGCACTTATCTTATCAGCCAGTTTTTGCATCGGTGGTTTTTCTGATTGTGCATGTTGCACCATTTGCAGGATGCCTGAAAGCACGGTGTCTTTACCGGTAGCAATCACCTGTGCTTTTACAACTCCGTTTTCCAATATACTGCCACCAATAAGTGTATCTTTTTTTTCTTTAAATGCTGGAGCACTTTCTCCGCTAATGATCGCTTCATTCACCCTGCAATCGCCCCATAAAATTTTACAATCAATAGGAACCTGTTCGCCATTCTTTATTAAAATAAGATCACCGGTTCTGAGTTGCGTATTTTCTATTGGGAAAACCTGTTCTTTATGTTGATCATCAAAAGCGATCATATTGGCCATTAGTTTCTGCGACTTTGCCAGTGATTTGATGGCACGTTGGGTAGATTGTACAGATGCCTCTTCCATATAATTTCCAAAGAATACCAATGTGATGATGGAAGCTGTTGTTTCAAAAAATAAATATTCACTTCCCAGGTTTAAAATCGCTCCCGTAAGACTGTATGAGAATGATGCCAATGCACCCAATGCGATCAACACATTCATGTTTGGCATTCCATTCAAAATACTTTTTAGTGCACTGCGCCCGAAGAACCACATGCCAATTATAAATACCGGGAGACAAAGTGATAATTGAATCCATGGATCCATCAGCCAATGAATAGGAAGCCATTTATGCAGCATGTGCAACATGAGCACCAATGTAAAAGGAAGCGTAAAAAGAAGACGTTGTTTGTTGTTTGATAAAAAAGATTTCTTTTCACTAATCGCTGCAGTTTCATCCACTACGCTATAACCCAATGAGCCGATACCATTTTTTAATTTCGATATTTCGGTGTTTTCTTTTTTAATAAAACTAACGGCTCCATCAAGAGGATTGACCTTTACTTCCTGCATACCTTCTTTCGTTAAGAATTTACTTACCGACAACGCACAGTTGCTACATGTCATTCCTTCCACTTTCCAATCTACTTTTTCCATGATGCAAAATTATCTTATGCTTTGGTTAGCTATTTACTAAATATGAAATTTATCTTTGCATCATGGTTGTTGATTTTAAGTTAGAAGACATTGAAAATGCTGCACAGCAATTCCTTGCAGCAATCGGCCTTAAAAAGGTGATTGCTTTTCACGGCGAAATGGGAGCAGGCAAAACGACGTTCATTCATGCCGTTTGCAATGAGTTGAAAGTAGAAGACTCAATCAGTAGCCCAACCTTTTCCATTATAAATGAATACAGCGTTCCCAGTGGAGCCAGTATTTTTCATATGGATCTTTATCGTTTAAAGGATGAAGAGGAAGCGATTACTGCAGGTGTTGAAGATGCATTGTATTCCGGTGACTTGTGCTTTGTGGAGTGGCCCGAAAAAACCCGTGGTATTTTTCCTACAGATACGGTTCATTGTTATTTAACATCTATCAGCGATAATGAGCGGAAGCTGAAAATAAATTTGTAATTTGTATTATTAACAGCTTGACCAAATAAAATACTGAAATAGCAGGCGTCTCTCAATTTTTTTAAATTATGGCAACATCAAGACCTTTTGTATCCCCGTCTTTTTCATACGAAACATTAGAAGAAACATTAGACGTAAAGCCTAAGGGTGAAGCAATGTGCATTGGCATTCCAAGAGAAACCTCGTTTAATGAGAACAGGATCGCATTAACTCCCGAAGCTGTGGGCGTTATTATCGCCAACGGGCATGAAGTGAATATTGAAACCAATGCAGGGGTTGGTTCTAATTATAGTGATAAAGATTACAGCGAAGCGGGAGCAAAGATTGTTTTCGATAAAAAAGAAATTTTCAATTGCAGCACAATTGTAAAAAGTGCCCCGGTAAGTATAGAAGATTGCGAAATGCTGAAACCGAATACTTATATAATTTCTCCAATACACCTTGCCGTTATGAAGAAGGAAATATTGGAGAAAATGATGGAGAAAAGAATTACTGCCTTAAGTTTTGAAAACCTGAAAGATGCCAGCGGCCACAATCCCATCGTTCGCAGTATGAGTGAAATTGCAGGAAGTGCAGTGATGCTTGTTGCCGGCCAATACCTGAGTAATGCAAATAATGGCAAAGGTGTATTGGTAGGAGGTATCAGCGGTATTCCTCCAACAAAAGTTATTATTATTGGTGCAGGTATAGTAGGTGAATATGCTGCAAGAACAGCACTGGCCATGGGAGCAAGTGTAAAGATATTTGATAATAGTATTTACAGGCTAAAGCGTTTGCAAAATAATATCGGCGGTCGTTTATGGACTTCCGTTATTGAACCTAAAATACTCGGCAAACAACTAAAAACCTGTGATGTGGCTATTGGTGCATTGAGCGGCGCAACAGGAAGAACACCAATTGTAGTTAGTGAAGAAATGGTAAGCAATATGCGTCCGGGTAGTGTGATCGTTGACGTTAGTATTGATCATGGTGGTTGTTTTGAAACAAGTGAAGTAACAACGCATGAAAAGCCTGTGTTCAAAAAATATGATGTTATTCATTACTGCGTTCCAAATATTCCAAGTGGTTTTGCAAGAACAGCTTCACAGGCAATTAGTAATGTGTTGACAGCTTTATTACTTGAAACCGCAGAAGATGGTGGAATCGATAATGTTGTTTGGTATAAAATAAATATTCGCAGCGGTATCTATCTATTTAAAGGAAGTCTTACCAATATTCATTTGAGTGAAAGGTTTGATTTGAAATATACAGATTTGAATTTGTTGATTGCGAGCAGGAGGTGAATGGTGAATTGTCAATGGTGAAATCTTTGAAGTTTTTAATTCATTTTAACTCCTTTAAAATTAAATTCTCTTGTCCATTGCCGTTGACTTTAGTCAACGGAACATAAATTAAAAAGATAGGGGCTTTAGCCCCACTTTTATTTTATAGAAAATCTATTTGTATTTATTGATAGAAATTACTTCCTCACAAAAATCATATTCCTGTTTATCATTGCTACTGATGATAATCGTTTTTCCTTTAGCATCATTTTTTATAAGCTGATGATACAAAGCAATTCCATCTTCATCAAGATTGGTAGTAGGTTCATCCAATAATAAAACAGGCACATTACTAAAAAATGCCTGGGCTAGTTTAAGCCTTTGTTTCATTCCACTGCTGAAATACCGGATCTGCTTATGCGCAGATTTTTCTAAACTAACTTCTTCTAATATTTGGGAGATGGGCTTTCTGAGTTCTTTAAAAGTAGCATGGAAACTTAATAGCTCAGTGGCAGTCATTTCTTCAATCAATTCAAGATATGGAGCAGCAAAAGAAATAAGTTTGTGCGCATCCATGGGAGCCACTTGATGGTATTCAACCTTTCCTTCCGTTTGCATGATTGCACCAGCAATTACCTGTAGCAATGTTGATTTCCCCGAACCATTTGGCCCCGTAATCGCATATGTTTTTCCAGGAAAAAATACATGATCAACACGGCGGAATATCCATTCCCTGTTATAACGTTTGCCAGTGTTGCTGAGTGTGATTTGCATTAACCTAAAAGCGAGCCTTAATGTTCAATAAACAATTTTAAATACCAATGGCTTCCTTGAATATTGAACATTGTACGTTGAATATTGAACATTTCATTTAAAGACTTCAAATATCCAAAAACTACAATTAATATTCACATTACAAAATGAAAAAAGCCCTACTCATCATCCATGCTTCCTTTACTAAAACGCTTAATGATTCCTCTTCCACTTTCCCTGATGAAAGTTACAATCTCATCTCTTTCATCAGTAGCAGCTAATTCTTCTTCAATATAATTAAGTGCCTGGGAAGTATTTAAATTCTTATTGTAAATGATGCGATAAATATCAAGTATCTGGTTGATCCTGTCCAATGAAAATCCCCTGCGTTTTAATCCAACAGAATTTACGCCGGCATAACTCAAAGGCGTACGGCCAGCTTTTATATAAGGAGGAACATCTTTACTTACCAACGAACCACCGGCAACGAATGCATGCTGCCCAATATGTACATGCTGGTGAATGGCGCACATACCTGCAAGAATAGAATTATCTCCCAATACAACATGTCCTGCCATTTGTGTATTGTTGCTCATGATGCAATTATTACCAACAATACAATCATGTGCTATATGGCTATAAGCCATGATCAAACAGTTATCACCAACCTTGGTTGTCCACCTGTCCTTACTACCACGATTGATCGTAACAAATTCACGAATAGTTGTATTATCACCAATCTCTACTGTTGTATTTTCACCTTCATATTTCAAATCTTGTGGAATGCCGGCAATTACAGCACCGGGAAATATGCGGCAATTTTCTCCAATGCGGGCACCTTCCATGATTGTAACACTACTGCCAATCCAGGTTCCCTTTCCAATTTCTACATTTTGATGTATAACACTGAAAGGATCAACTTTTACATTGTTTGCTAACTTAGCATTGGGATGAATGTATGTGTGTGGATGAATCATTTATTGATTTGATAATTAGTTAATTTGGTAATTTGATGATTTGATGATTTGAAAATTGTGTACATGGTAAATGAGTTTTTATCTTTCTCTGATCTATTTAATAATTGATGTTTTTAATTATCAAATTATCAAATTACCAAATCATCAAATTGAATTTAATCTTTCTTTACTAACTGCGCTGTAAAATCTCCTTCTGTACAAAGTTTATTTCCTACATAAACACTGCCTTTCATGATACAAATGCCACGTCTAATCGGTTCTGTAAGTTCCATTTTTAAGATCATAGTATCGCCTGGCACTACCTTTTGTTTGAATTTACAATTATCTATTTTAATAAAGTAAGTATCATAACTTCCTTTTGGCATTGCATTGATACAAAGAATACCGCCAGTTTGCGCAAGCGCTTCCACCTGTAAAACACCGGGCATTACAGGGTTGCCGGGAAAATGCCCCTGAAAAAAAAACTCATTGAAGGTTACATTCTTTATTCCAACGATGCTATTATCGGTAAGCTCAATTATTTTATCTACTAACAAAAACGGATACCTGTGTGGTAATGTTTTTTCAATGTATTCAAGAGGATAAACAGGTGGCCTGTTTGGATCGTAGACAGGAATACCTTTCGTGTGTTTATTTTTTTTTATGTACTGTTTTATTTTTTTTGCAAACTCAACATTGCTGCTGTGGCCTGGCCTATTGGCAATAATATGTCCTTTGATTGGAAAACCAATTAAGGCAAGGTCACCAATAATATCAAGTAGCTTATGACGTGCCGGTTCATTTGAAAAACGTAATTCAAGATTGTTGAGATAACCTTCAGTTTTTACTTCAACCTTGGTACGTCCAAATGCTTTTGCAAGGCGCCCCATTTCTTCTTCGGTAACGGGTTTGTCAACCACCACAATGGCATTATTGATATCACCGCCTTTGATCAGGTTATTATCGATCAGCATTTCCAGTTCATGTAAAAAACAAAATG
>JBDTLP010000178.1:0-6245 GCA_039934735.1 Ferruginibacter sp.
GTGTAACCTTTTCTAAAAACGGATGCAACAACAAATTTAAAAATTCAAATACGATCAATAAAGCAATTACGCCTAAGAACTCAATCATCTTTGTATTGGTAATAAAACTGCGGCTGAGTAATAAAAAAATAATGATGAATGTGATGATCCCAAATGCAATTAACGCAAATTGAATATCTTGTTGGCGTTGTATCTCATCATTTAGTTTTTCTTCTTTTAATTTTTGTTCCCGCATTTCATTCTCAAGCTTCATGGCTTGTGTTTGTTGAATAGCTTTAGTGCTAAACAAACTATCGTTTGCAGTTTTATAAATTTTAAAATATTTTATAGCACTATCGCTGTTCGTATTTTCGTAAACATCCAACAATTGTTTGGATGCGTCAATGCTTTTATTGGAAAATGCAGTGTTCTTAACCACATCAATGGCTTTCTTGGAATAAAAGAAACCAGAGTCTGGCTGATTAATCTGGAAATAATATTTTCCCAAAGAACCATAAACCGAATTTATCCATCTTATTGAATTGATTTCAAAAGCTTTTTTAGCAGCAGTATTAAAATAAGTTATGGCGAGTTCTTTGTTTCCCAATTTTGCGTGTACCTCGGCCAGTTCACGAAGAATATTGGGTAGGTAATCTATGTAATGAATTTGTATGCAAAGTTCATAGGCTTTTTGTGCATACGGCAGTGCAGAATCAGGTTTATTGAGTTGGATATAAACGTCTGCGACATTTGCGTATGTCCAGCATTGTAACAAAGAGTCATTTTGCTTAATAGCTAAAGCTCCTGCAGATTTATATAAGCTGAGTGCTTTATCATAATCTACCTGGTCTTTATAATTATGACCCAGGTTAAGTTGGGTATTGCCTATTAATTTTTCATTGCGGCTGCCAGTAGCAACATCCAATGCTTTCAAATCATATTCAAAACTTTTTGAGGTGTTACCAAGTGCCCTATAATCATAACCAATATTTGACAATATAACTCCTTCGGTTATTTTGTCTTTATTTTTTTGTGCATGTAATAATATCTTTTGGCTGTTAGCAAGATCTAATAAAGGATCTGTTTCGGCTGTATTGCCAAGGAAATCATTTACCAGGTCGATCCGTTTGTTTTCATTTTTTTCCAGAATAATTTTCGATAATAATGTATCAACCCGTTCCTGCTGTGCAAATGGAGTTTGCAGGTTTATAAAAAAACAAATGACGCTCAACATTATTTTCATACTCCAATAAATTTATTCCATGGTAAAATGGCAATGCCGTTACTTCTTGTTTGCTCCTGTTTGCCGCCATACAGCAATATTTTTTTAATTGGCTTTTTATATAAAGAAGAAAAATAATCTAATCCCTTTAAAAAATCTGATGAAATAGTTTCGCCTGCTTTTAATTCTATAGCAGTTAATTTTCCTGCATCATCTGTTAATATATCTACCTCATTGCCGGTTTTATCACGCCAGTAAAAAAGGTTATCAGCTTTACCTGTATTAAATCTTTCTTTAAGTAATTCGCTTACAATCATATTTTCAAAAAGAAAACCTTTGGTAACATGCTGACTAATCTGCTTTACATTCGTTATGCCAAGTAGCGAACAAGCGACTCCGGTATCATAAAAATAAAGCTTGGGTGTTTTTGTGATGCGCTTATTAAAATTAGAATGATATGGTTTTAATAAGTAAATGATATAACTGCTTTGTAAAATACTGAGCCAGGCTGCAACTGTTTTTTGGTCTATCCCGCAATCGTTGGATAAAGAGGTAAGGTTAAGTACCTGCCCGGTACGGCCGGCACATAGCTTTAGTAATTTCATAAACTGGCCCAGGTTGCTGATGTTTTTCAATTGCCGCACATCTCTTTCTACATAAGTATTAATATAATTTGCATACCAGTCAGCAGTATTAATCCTTTTTGATATTACTCCTGGATAACCGCCGGATAAAATATGATATGCATAATCAGCTTTTAATTTTTTGCTTTCTGTCAATTCTTTAAATGATAATGGAAGCAATTGTACATAGGCAATTCTTCCTGAAAGTGTTTGTGTGATATTTTCCTGTATTAAAAAATTATTCGAGCCGGTTAATATAAATAACCCCTTCTTTTTTGTTTCATCCAATATTTGCTGTAAATACGAAAATAGCTGAGGGGCTCTTTGTATTTCATCCAAAATGGCTCCATTTTTAAACTGAGAAAGAAAGCCTCTTGGGTCGCTTAATGCAAACTCTAGTATATCGGGGTTTTCTAAAGACACATAAGGCTTTAGCGGGAACACGGCCCTGCATAAAGTGGTTTTACCACTTTGTCTTGGACCCACCACCGCTACGCTGCGAAATGTTTTGGCAAGTTTTGTTAACCTTGCCGTTGCTGTACGTTTTATCATATATTAAAGATAAAATAATTTGGACAAATCCGGAATTTGATTCCGGATTTGTCCAAATTAAAACTTAGCCATTCATTCAGATTTACTTAGTTTTTCCAGTTCCTCGATTGTTTTCTTTGCTCCGGCCAGCCGTATCTTTTTATTCTTCTCTACCAATTTATGTGTTGCCCAATGTTCTAACTTATGATGCAGGGGAACCAGCAACGCAGCAATACATACCAACGCCAATAACATCAATACCGGTGAATGATGTGTAACCCTTTCTAAAAAAGGATGCAACAATAAATTCAAAAATTCAAATACGATCAATAAAGCGATTACACCTAAAAACTCAATCATTTTTGTATTGGTGATAAAACTGCGACTGAGTAAAAGATACAGGGACAATAAAACAACAATCCCCAATGCGATCAAAGCGTATTGAATATTCTCTTTGCGTTCTTCATTTGCTTTTATTTTTTCTGCTGCTAATTCCTGCTGGCGAAGGTCTTCATCAAATGTCATTAATTGTATTTGCTGGCTGGCCTTGCGGCTGTTTAAAGAATCTGTAGCTGTTTTAAAAACTTTTACATATTTCAATGTGCTGTCACAATTTGTTTTTTCATAGATGTCGGCAAGTAATTGTGCAGGCTTACTGCTTAGGTAAAAGAAGGGAGTGTTGGTTACGGCAGCGATTGCTTTCCTTGCATAAACTTCGCAGGAGTCTTTTTCATTTACACTTTGATAATGTTGCGCCAATCCGGTATATATCATGTTCAAATACCTCACATAAGTAGTACCCTGCGCTTCTTTGAGGGCCATATTATAATAGGCAACGGCAAGTTGTGCATTTCCCAATTTGCTTTGTACGCCTGCCAGGTTCAGGAATGCGAAGATCATTTCCCTGGGATTACTTTTACGATCAATCTCGTAAGCTTTTTGTGCATATATCAAAGCCGAATCTAAATTATTGACAGAGAGATAAACAGTGGACAAGTTTGCAATGGGCCAGCTTTTTATTTTTTCAATATTTCCTTTTTCAATATGCATTGCCGATGATTTGTAGAACTGGATGGCTTTATCATATTGCTCCCTGTCTTTGTAAATATGGGCAACCTGGTTTTCGGCAATACCGAGCAATGAATAATTGCCGTTCTTTTCTGCAAGCGAAATGGCCTTGTGATGATATTCCAGTGCTTTGATATTGCTGCCAAGCAATCGGTAACCTTGCCCTAACAAACTATAGGCAGAAGCTTCTTCCAAATCACTTTTGTCGGTTTGCGATTGGTTCAGCATTTTTAATCCAGTTTCAATTACATAGGGTGGATTGTTATTGATCTCACCATTGTAGAAACTGGAGATGATGTATACTTTTTTATCAGCATCTTTCTCAAGCGAAATTTTCTGAAGCATTGAATCTAAATTCAGCTTTTGAGCAAAAGTTATTTGAGTGCATATTACAAAACAAAAGCAGGTTAGTAGTTTTATCATAATTCAATTTTTTCTTTGCGCCCTTGTGCCTCCACGGTTGACTTTACCGCAAAGGTACAGATACGTGGAGTTGATCAACTTACTTCGAGTTTCTCAATTGTTTTCTTCGCTGCTGCCAAACGTATCGCTTTATTCTTCTCAATTAATTTATGTGTTGCCCAGTGTTCTAATTTATGATGCAGGGGAACCAATAATGCAGCAATGCAAACCAATGATAATAACATTAAAACCGGGGAGTGATGTGTAGCTTTTTCTAAAAAAGGATGCAACAATAAATTTAAAAATTCAAACACGATCAATAAAGCTATAACACCAAGTATCTCTATCATCTTTGTATTGGTAATGAAGCTACGGCTCAACAATAAAAAGGCAATGATGAAACTAATGATAGCAAATGCTATTAAAGCGAATTGAATATTTTGTTTACGTTCTTCTTTAGCTACATTTAGTTTCGCTTCTTCATCAATCTTTCTTATCTCTTCATTAAAAGCCAATGCCTGTATCTTATTAAAATTATTTTGGCTGAAAACAGAATCTTTAAGTGCCGACTCCATGGCTAAATAAAAATAAGCGCTGTCGGGTTTATGTAAATTATTATAAGCCGTATTTAAAAAACCGGATGCAGTAATTTTTATAATATTGTTTTTAAGCTCAGCTCCGGTTTTTAGTAATTGCCGGCCATATTGTAATGATTTTTCCAATTGATTTGTACTAAGTAAATAGGGTATATAATTTGTACAAAAATTAATCAATAGCAATGAAGTCCCAATAGAATCGGTAAGCCTGTTCGCTTTTTTAAAATATAATTCTGCCATTTCATTGTCTTTAAGTTGCGCATAAGCGGTTGCACTTTGTATAAATTCAATCAGAAAATAATTTGCTTTTGGCAACCTGCGGTTTACCTGTTCTAACTGGTGGATGTAAAACAACGCAGAATCGGGTTGATTTTTTTTAAGAAAATATCTTCCTGCAGTACGGTAATACTGGGCTAACATATAATCATACATGGGTGATGATTTACCAGGTAGATTAATTTCTGCTATTTTACTGAATTTAAAACTTTCTTCCCAGTTTTGAAGGCTGGCATAACATTCAGCAACATCAATATATATGGAACTTATCCGTCGCTTGTCGTTTACTTTTTCAGCCATCGGGATGGCTTTAAAAAAATATTCTAAAGCGGTTGGTATATCTCCCTTGGCTCTGAAGCAATTGCCAATTACATTAAGGCTTATTGCAAGCAGTGAGTCATTTTGCAATTGTTGCGCTATACGGTATAATTGAGTACCATAAATTTCATTCTGATAATTACCCAGTGTGGCATCGTTCGCCTCAATAATTTTATTGATCAGTGTAAACTGTTCAATAGGTTTAGTGCTGGCTGACAACAATGTTGTTAAACTATCAGCATATTTATCTTGTGCTGTACAGTTGTAAGCAATCAGACTAATAATTATTACAATTAATACTCTTTTCACGCTTAATTATTTTGAGTTTTATCGTTTTCCAATTGCTCAATTGTTTTTTTTGCTGATGCCAACCTTATCTTTTTATTCTTCTCCACTAATTTATGTGTAGCCCAATGTTCTATTTTATGATGCAAGGGAACCAGCAACGCAGCAATACTTACCAACGCCAATAACATCAATACCGGTGAATGATGTGTAACCCTTTCTAAAAAAGGATGCAACAACAAATTCAAAAATTCAAATACGATCAACAAAGCGATCACGCCTAAAAATTCAATCATTTTTGTATTGGTAATAAAACTGCGGCTGAGTAATAAAAAGATCATGATGATTGTAATGATCCCAAATGCTATTAAAGCGTATTGAATATTTTCCTGCTGTTGTTCTTCTGATTTAATTTTTTCTGTTTCAGCTTCCTGCTGGCGAATCTGCTCACGGAAATTCATTGCTTCTGTGCTTCTTGTTTTTTCCATGCTGTACAATGAATCTTTTGCAGTAATAGCAAGGTGCAGATATTTGTTTGAACTATCGGCCGTTTTTGTTTCATCAAAACTTTTATAGAGATATTCATAGGAACGCAGCAATTGATCTTTATAATCCATCGTCTTCGATACATCTATCGCTAACAATGAATAATAATTGGTGCTGTCATATTTTTTAAGACCGAGAAATGCCTGCGCAAAATCATTGTATGCATAGGCAAGACTGTAATTATTTTCATAACCAAAAACGATTGTCTGGAGATCGAACGATTTTCGTAAAAATGCCATAGCAATATCATACTCACCGGCAGCCAGGTAATTCTCTCCCACTGTACTTAAGGAGGTGGACAAGCGTGAAGTATCCTTATTCTGCGTATCAATATTAACTGCCCGTTGTGCGTACAACAAACCTGAATCAGGCATGGCAGACATGGAATATGCAACACCG
>JBDTLP010000179.1:0-5950 GCA_039934735.1 Ferruginibacter sp.
TATAAAATACAGGACAGTAACCGATTTGATATAAAATCAGCAGACCCTATTTAAATCAACAATATTATTTTTTTCATTTGTAAGCATCGTCAAATTCTCTTTGGTTTTAGCACGTGATTATTTCTTTCTTATATAAGTAAAATCATAACTCGTTACCCATGTTTTTCCGCCATCAGCAGAAGTTTCATTAAACTGCCTGACCTGGTTTGGCCCCTGGTTGTAAAATATAAATCTGCCGATCTGTTTATTGCCTGCAGCATCTCTTGTTTCAAAATCAAATCGCATAGCGCCATCTTTATATTCACCATTTGCAAATTCCTGTACACCATTTGCATAAGAGCCGGCCCATGCCTGTTTCCATTTGTTTGTGATGGGATCAATATAATTAATGCTTTTTCCATTGCTGGCACTGCTTTCCCAATTCTCTAATAAGGCACAGCCACTGGAAATTTTCAGGATCGTATTGTGGCCCGCAAATGTTTTTGTACCGGTAACAAAAACATCCCAGTCGCCGATCCAAAAATCAAATTCTCTTGCATGCGGATCTTCCATGCAAGGAAAAGCTGCAACATAAACAGTATGCCTAAGTGTTTTAAATGAAGGCTCCATGCGAATGCTATTAAAATCCTTTAAAGAATCCAGTTCCTGTAAATTGCTATAGCCAATAGCATTTGCACTATCGAGGTCAGTACATGCTTTTTGTTTTTCATTTTGCAATGCATAAATTTTTGCACGGCGCCATAACAGTATTCCTTTTATGGGTGGTCTTGGGTTTAGTGAGAGGCTCTTGTTATACCTTGTTAATGCAGCCCCATAATTTCCAAGATTATAATCTGAAAATCCAAGCCGCATCCAGGAAAGTGGATTGTGAGAAGTATCAGTCAATAAAGACTCATACATATTTTTTGCCTGCTTCCATTCTTTTGCAAGAAATAGAGAATCTGCTGTTTGAATAGAAGGCATTACTTTTTTTGAAGTTTGTGCAACACAATCAAAAGAAATAATTGAAAAAAAGAAGATTGATGATAGTAAGATTTTATTTTTCATTGTATAAAATTTTGTCAGTGATTAAGAGAATTAAAGGTTACACCTTTTCGAAAAGCTGTAACCTTTAATTCTCTTAATCACTGACAGGCAAATTACTCTTTTTGATGCGTGGTAAATTGTACAAAAACGAAATGCGTATATTTAATTGTGAAACTGATTAAAAAATCTCCTGCGAAATCGCTGGCTCCATTTGTGAAACAGCTTTGGGTAATGGACATTTTACCTGCTGATCTTCCTTATTCTCAATTGTATTTTCCTTACGGTTCTTTTGAACTGATCTATTATGTTCACAATCCCGGGATCATGCAATATATAGGAAGTGCAGAAACTTTTTCACAGCCTTCTTTATTTTATACAGGACAGTTTACCAAACCATTTTTTCTTCGCTTCGACAAGCCATGTAAATGTTTTGGAATAAGTTTTAAACCATGGGCCGGAAATCTACTTTATAATATTCCTTCAAAAGAATTTACAAATAGCATGGTTCCTGTTGATGATCTTGACAGGGATGATGAGCTTTCAAATAAATTAATGTTGTTGCAAAATAATGAAGACATATTTAGTTTACTGGAACGATATGTTTTGAAAAAAATAGTTACCAGCAACATGGATGAAGCAAGTGCTGCTATTGCACAATCCATTATTAATAATACATCAACAAGCGATGTGAATGAGATCATCGCAGCAATAGGATTGAGCAGGCGCAGGATAGAGCAACGATTTTTAGCTTCAACAGGTTTAACCATTGGGGCTTTCAACAATAAGATACGTTTTCAAAAAGCTACCTTTTTATTACAAAATAATTTCACTGGAGAAAGCCTTACGCAGTTGGGATACGAAGCAGGTTATTATGACCAGTCACATTTTATCAGTGAGTTTAAAAAATATGCAGCAGTTACACCATCCATTTTTTCAAAGCAAAAAACAGAGTTGAAAGATTTTATTAGTTCGTTGTTGTGATTTTTTAGTCGTGCAAAAATCCCCGGTTCCTATTCCCAATGGCAACAAACAAGGCTGATAGAACAATAAATACAACCGTAATGCCAACAGAGTTTAGCAATACTTTTTTAAAACCAAGTGTATCAGCATTTAAAAAAGGGTAGGGATAGTATCCTGAAAAAGTGCCACGTATCAAAACGAAAATGAGATAAACAAGTGGATATATCAACCATGGTAAAATGATATTCCAGCTTAATTTATTTTTTTCAACAAAAATCAACCAGTAAAAAAGAAACATGGCGGGGATCACCGTATGAAGCAATTCATCAACGATCTTTTGAAGTCCTTCTGGTTTCCAGAGCGATCTTAGTATAAAATTATAAATAAGGCCAACTACCAGGATATAAACTGTAATGGCCGTTAATGTTTTATGTTTAGAAAAAAATCCGGTAACGGGCTTAAATAAAAGTACTGAGCAACATATTGCTACTATAAGATTTGTGAGGATAGTGAAAAAACTGAAGAACCTGATGACGAGTTCATCTGTATCTGCAATGCCACTATTGATATGAATATAGAATTGTGCAATCAATGCAAACCATCCCAATATCGCCATAATGGCCAGGTATATTTTGTTTGATGGAGATGAATGCGGTTTCATGTTGAGGCGCTTTGGTTGTGGATGTGATTATAAATATACAACAATGTCTTAAACATGTAGAATTGCCACTGATTCACTGAATAATTGATACAATAAATACTTTGAAGATTTCACCATTGACCATTCACAACTCAATTAAGCTTCGCTCAGCCAAAGTTTGATGCAACTTTATCACCTGTGGTATCAGCAATTCCGTTTCATCATTATTAATTACAAAATTACACAGCTGCATTTTTTTTGTTTCATCCATTTGATTTTTCATGCGTTCATCAATGGCTGCTTTGGTTAAATGATCACGCTGCATGCCTCTTTGTAATCTTAATGCATAGGGTGCAAAAACGCCAATCACATAATCAAGATGACGATAAGCTTCACTTTCAAAAATGAGGGCTGCTTCTTTTATTGCGTAAGGGGAAGTTTGTAGTTTCATCCATTGCGCTGCATCGGCAATGGTTGCGGGGTGAACCAGTGAATTGAGTAAAGCAATTTTTTTAGGATCAGGAAAAACAGTAGCCGCCAGGTAAGGGCGGTTCAGGGCTTCATTGAGATAACTTTCTTCTCCAAAATGTTCGATGATCTTTTTTTTCAAAAGGCCATCTTCATTCATTACTCTCTTTGCTGCATCATCAGCATAATACACAGGAATACCAAGTGTTTCAAATATTTTGGCAACAGTGCTTTTTCCACTGCCAAGGCCACCGGTTAATCCTACTCTTAACATAAAATAAATGTATGATGTTTTGATGTCTGATGTATGATATCAAAACATCAGACATCAAAACATCAGACATTTGTTGTTTTATTTTTTCGCTTCAACAGCCGGCTTATTCACATTCGCTGTCCACTCCATGCTAATTGCGCTTCTTTCAATTTTGATATAACTTCCAGGACTTGTTTCAATTTCCATTGTATTATCATCATTTACTTTGCTTATTTTACCATGGATGCCTGCGATGGTAACGATCTTATCACCTTTCTGCATTTCAGTTATAAACTTCTTCTGGTCCTTTGCTTTTTTAGCCTGTGGCCTGATCATGAAAAAATAAAATACAACGATCATTCCACCCATCATGAGTAAGGTTCCGGTGCCTCCGCCTTTACCGCTTGCGTCTGGCGTCATCAAAAAAATACTTAATAAATTCATCATTGTTTGATTGTTTGTTTTTTGCTATTGGGATAGCTGGTTAAAATATAGATCTTTATTTAATTTGCTTTTGCAGAATCTTTGTCTTCCTGGTCCTTTCCAATAACGGTTCCTCTCAATACAAGATCTGTAAAAGGAGGATTTGCATTTGATGCGACCGAAATTGTTTTATGAACTTCACCTGGCCTGTGGTTGCTGTCGAATTTTATGCGAATGAATCCTGTTTCGCCGGGCATAATTGGTTGCTCTGGTTTTTCAGGAATCGTACATCCACAACTTGCATGCACATCAGATACAATGAGCGGCTTGTCGCCCGTATTTTTAAAACGATAACTGTATTGAACAATTTCTCCTTCTTTTGTCTTTCCAAAATTGTATAAACTGTCAATGATTTTTACCGTAGTAGGATCTTTTATTTCCTGTTTGGCAGTCATACCCATTTTGTCTTTTTTTCTTACATCGCAACTTACCAGCATTGAGCTGATTGTAATCGCTAAAAAAAATATTTTAAACATAATCGTGGTCGGTTTTTATTTTTTATAAAACACTGTTCTTAAAATTCTTTTTATGAATTTTATTTTCAGCCGTAAGTTCTTTGTGAATATTATCCAGCAATCCATTTACAAATTGCCCGCTTTGTACGGTACTGTATGCTTTTGCAAGATCAATATATTCATTGATGGTAACTTTTGTAGGAATGGTTTCGAAATATAAAAATTCACAAACGCCCATTTGCAAAATAATAAGATCAAGTGCTGCAATACGATCTGCATCCCAGTTCTTTAATTTTGGTTTTATAAGTTCAAGTGTATAAGCTGATTTATCCAATACAGTTAACAATAAACTTTTTGCAAAATCCCATTTTTCTTTGCTCAGAATATCATTGAAATTTGTTTGCGCAGGTTTATTAAAATAATTTAATACTAAAGCCTGCATCATCTCTGCATCATCATCCCAGTTGATAAAATTTTCTTCCACATGACTGATAAAGTTTTCATTGGGAAGCATGAGGTTGCTAAAAATAAATTCGAATATTTTCTTTTCAGATTTTTTATCCCTGGATTGTTGTTCGATATACTCTTTGTATTCTTCAGAAGCGATCAGTTCAAGATAAGTACGTTTTAAAAGATCTGCATCTACAATATGTTCAAGTTTAAATTCTTTAACAGCGCCTCTAAAGCTGGTATCCTCCATTAATTTCCACAAGATCTCATTTCCGGCAATCTTGGTATTTACGGTAAGGTCGCCTGCGGAAGGTAAATGTTTGCTGGCTTTTTGTCTTGCATCGGTTTCGGAAAAACGGGCAACTTCTGTTATAAAATAGATGAGGTAAGTGTATAGATGGCGGCTTTGTTCAATTTTCTTGGTAAGTATGGCTATAGGTTCTCCGGGTTTGGTATCGCCACTTACACTATCAATGGTGTAGAGGGTCTGCATCACTTTTACCCGGATATTTCTTCTGCTGATCATCTCTAAGAACTTTATTTAAGAGCGCAAAATTAAGGCTTTATGGCTTGAGAACGCTTCATTATAGTCATAAATATTTCTTAGGGTGACAAAATGGTTCAGTAAACTGACAGAGTGGAGCGTATCTGTCACTAATTCTTTTTGGTATAATTTTTAAGTATAACTTCGCAATCCCAAAAAAGGGTTCTCATAAATTTTAAATCAAACAAATCATAGAATTATGGCTAAAAACTTAACCATTACACCTGTTGCAGGAACAAAGAACAGGGTAATTGTGAAAGCTGCCGCTGCTGAAGTAAAGACTGCCGGCGGAATTATCATTCCTGATACTGCTAAAGAAAAACCACAAAAAGGTACTGTTATGGCAGTAAGTCCAAAAGATGAAGATGGAAATGCTCCCGTAGTTAAAGTAGGTAACACGGTTCTTTACGGAAAATATGCCGGCACAGAAATTTCTCATGAAGGAACAGATTACCTGATCATGAGGGAAAGCGATATCCTGGCAATAATATAATTTGAAAATGAGTTGATTTGAAGATTTGAAAATGAAGTTCAATTTTCAATGTTCTTTCATCTTCAAATCACCAAATTTTCAAATTTTCAAATTGAATTTTTAAACTTTCAAATTAAAAAACTTTACCGATGTCTAAAATGATTTTCTTCGATATAGAAGCAAGAAATAAAATGAAAAA
>JBDTLP010000180.1:0-5943 GCA_039934735.1 Ferruginibacter sp.
CTTTTTTTAAAACTCATTCACAAGCAATAGTCAATAGGTGAATAAGTGAATAGGTCAATAGGTGAATGGAAATATATAATCGAAGGAAATTTATTCACTCATTCACCTATTCACTCATTCACTTTCCTTAAAACTCATTTACATGAATACCAGCCAGCTTATATACTTAGTTTTTGGTGCGGTGCTGGTATTGGCATTGATACTTGATCTTGGATTACTGAGTAAGAAAAATTCTGTCATTACACTGAAAATGGCATTGGTACAAACCGTTTTCTGGATTGTATTGTCACTTGCATTTTGTGCATTTATCTGGTATGAAAATGATGGCGGTAACGGTAAGACAGATGCGGTAAGGTATATATCTGCTTACTTGCTTGAATGGTCGCTTTCCATTGATAATATTTTTGTTTTCATCATCATCTTTTCTTTTTTCAAAGTTCCAAAAGATAATTATTCAAGGGTATTATTGCTGGGGATTTTAATGGCCATTATTTTCAGGATCATCTTCATAACAGTGGGTAGCGGATTAGTAGCAAAATTTGATTGGATCATGTACATTTTCGGCTTTTTTCTTTTATTTACAGGAATAAAATTATTTACTTCCAAAGAAGACGGAGATTTTGATCCGGGAGATAGCTGGGCCTTTAAGTTAATGAAAAAAATGCTGCGTACTACGGATGAAGAACCAAATGGTAAATTTTTTCTGAAGATCAGCGGCAAGACTTACCTGACAAAACTTGCCATGGTTGTATTTATGCTCGGATTGATAGACATTGTTTTTGCCATTGATTCAATTCCTGCTGTGTTTTCCATCATACCAGATCCGAATGATAAAATGTTGATCTATTCTTCCAATATTTTTGCAGTGCTGGGATTAAGGAGCCTTTTCTTTTTATTACAGGGCGCTGCAAATAAATTTGATTACCTGCAGCAGGGTATTGCAATTGTGTTGTTGTTTATAGGAGCAAAAATGCTCGTGGAAAAATGGGTTCATATTCCTGTCTGGGGATCACTCATGGTAATTGTTGTTTGTATTGGCGGATCCATATTATATTCTGTTTTTAAGAACCAGGAAGAGGAAGATAAAGATGTTATAAACAATGAAAATAAGTAGCATGCATTCATTTGCTTTTTCTGATATAGGAAATATGCTGCAGGCAAAAACATTGCAGCAGGCCAGCGATCCTGTGATTGAATCATTGCTTACTGATAGCAGGAAGATATTGTTTGCTTCACAAACACTATTCTTTGCACTTAGTACAAGACAGGTAAATGCCAATGATTTTATACCGGCATTGTATGAGAAAGGCGTACGCTGTTTTATTACTCATAAAAGATTTGACGAAAATTTGTTATCAAAATTTCCGGAAGCAAATATTTTACAGGTTGATGATGTGCTCGCAGCCCTGCAAACAATTGCAACAACGCATCGTCATAAATTTCAAATTCCTGTTATTGGCATTACAGGTAGTAATGGAAAAACAATTGTAAAAGAATGGCTCTCACAATTATTCAACATGAAATACAATGTTGTAAAAAGTCCGAAGAGTTATAATTCACAGGTTGGTGTTCCATTGAGTGTATGGCAAATGAATGATACAAATACACTGGGCATTTTTGAAGCCGGCATTTCCAAACCAGGCGAAATGGAAAAGCTCCAAAAAATAATAGATCCTGAAATTGGCCTAATAACTTTTATTGGGGATGCGCACGCAGAAGGATTTGAAAGTACAGCTCAAAAAATAAATGAAAAATTAAAACTGTTTTTAGAAAGTAAAATACTTATTTATGGTTCTGACAACAGCCAGCTGAATGAATCTGTTGAAACTTTTAAAAAAACAATTAATAAAGAACTAAAATTATTTACCTGGAGTAAAAAGCATGTTGCAGATCTTTTTATAAAAAATATAGAACAGCATCCTGATGGCAGTATTGTTCATTGCATCTACCAGGAGAATGAATTTACTTTTTTCATTCCGTTTACAGATAATGCTTCTGTTCACAATGCAATAAGCTGTTGTTGTGTGTTACTTTGCATGAATGAAACATTATCTTCTGTGCCCGTAAATATGAGTGAATTGCGTTCGGTTGAAATGCGGCTTGAATTGAAACAGGGAATAAATAATTGTTCCATCATCAATGATAGTTATAGTGCCGATCTGAATTCATTGCAGATAGCACTTGATTTTCTCAGCCAGCAACAACAACATGAAAAACGAACACTTGTATTAAGTGATTTGCTTCAATCAGGATTTTCAGATGATCTGTTGTATAAAAAGATCGCATCCATACTTGATCAAAAATCATTGGTTCGTTTTATAGGTATTGGCCCACAAATATCAGCTCATCGAAACCTGTTTGATAAAATTGCTGACAACAGGTTTTTCAATTCTACAGAAGAATTTTTACAACAACTTCCATCACTGCATTTTCATGATGAAACTATTTTATTAAAAGGAGCCCGTGTTTTTCGTTTTGAAAAGATAAGCAAGGCGCTTGAACAGAAAATGCATGAAACTGTTTTGGAAATTGATCTTAATGCATTAAGAAATAATCTTAAAATTTACAAGCAGCATCTTAGGAAAGATGTAATGATAATGGCGATGGTAAAAGCATTTAGCTACGGAAGTGGCAGCTACGAGATCGCCAGCCTGTTGCAACATGCGGGAACAGATTATCTTGCTGTGGCTTATGCTGATGAAGGAGTGGAACTTCGCAAAGCAGGTATTCGTTTACCCATTATGGTTATGAATACAGAAATGGAAGGATTTGATAACATCGTTCAATATAAACTCGAACCTGAATTGTATTCATTTAATATTATAGAAGCATTTCATCTTCACCTGCAACAACACAACATTCATAATTACCCTGTTCATATAAAATTGGATACGGGCATGCATCGCCTGGGTTTTCTTCCAGCTGATATAGATGAGCTAAATGTTTTTTTATCGGGAGCTACACATTTTAAAATACGTTCTGTTTTTTCTCATTTGGTAGCAAGTGATGATAAAGTGCATGATGATTTCACCAATATGCAGGCACAATCGTTTTTAAAAATGGCGGATAAGATCGAAAAAAATATCGGCTACCCTTTTTTAAAACATATTGGCAATACATCTGCGATTCATCGCCATCCCGATCTGCAATTTGATATGGTGCGGCTTGGCATTGGCTTATACGGAGTAGATGAAAAACAGGCATTGCAAAATGTTACTACTTTACGAACAACTATTTCGCAGGTAAAGAATATTAAGAAAGGAGAAAGCGTGGGTTATAGCAGGAGAGGAGTGGTTAACCAGGATTCCACCATTGCTACAGTGAGGATTGGTTATGCCGATGGTTATTCAAGAATACTTGGTAATGCTGCTGGTAAAATGCTGGTTAATGGCCATCTTGCGCCAGTAATTGGAAATGTTTGTATGGATATGACCATGCTTGACATTACCGGCATTGCAGCAGCAGAAGGAGATGAAGTAATTGTTTTTGGCGAAGAACTCTCTGTAAATGATGTAGCTAAATGGGCCCAAACCATCCCTTATGAAATACTTACCAATATTTCTCAGCGTGTGAAAAGGGTATATTTTGAAGAATAGGGCACGATTTGAAAATTTGAAGATTTGAAAATTTTGTAATGGGAGACAAATAAATTTAGTGTATTAGGATTGAAAAGTGTATTTCATCTTCAAATTAGCTCATCATCAAATCGGTTTATCTCATGCCTAAAAACTTATCTTTGCGGCTTCAAACATAAAATTTTTGAACAATAAACTTATTTATTCGGTCCTATAAAGAACAAGGCCGTCATTTTTTAATTACGGCATTAAAACACATTAAAGAGGGATGAAATCAAGATATTTAGTTATTATTATTGCGCTGATCGTAATTGCTGACCAGGCATTAAAAATTTACATTAAGACCAATTTTCATTTAGATACATCACGTGATGTTCTAGGAAGTGGGTTTCAGTTATATTTTGTAGAAAACCCAGGGATGGCTTATGGATGGAAGTTTGGCGGTGATTGGGGCAAAATAGCACTTACCGTATTCAGGCTGTTAGCAGTAATATTTGGAAGCTGGTATCTGGGTAATATCATAAAGCAAGGGTACCATAAAGGATTTATTATTTGTGCCGGGTTGGTATATGCTGGTGCGCTTGGAAATTTAATTGATTCCTGTTTTTATGGAATGATATTCGACAAAGGGATGGTATTTGATCCCCAATTCAAAGAGTACTTAGGTTACCAGGGAATTGCCACTTTTTCTAAACATGGATATTCCTCTTTTTTGCATGGCAATGTTGTCGATATGTTGTATTTTCCGGTCATAAATGGAACGTTTCCTTCCTGGTTTCCGTTTTGGGGAGGACAATCATTCATATTTTTTCGTCCAATATTTAATTTGGCGGATGCAGCTATAAGTACAGGTGTAATTACCATACTTGTATTTCAAAAAAGGTTCTTCAGGCAACGAAATGTGCCTGGCGAAAATCATACAGTGGAAACAGGGGCGCTTGTAGATGATACATCCCAGGTTTCATAAAATAAAAAAATTTAATTCAAAACACAGATCATGAAAATTGTAAACGTACTGGTTCTTCTTTTTCTTTCTTCTTTCTTACTAACCTCGTGTCAAAAGGAATTGGATTTTGGCAATTTTGAATCTACCGGAACTTTAACGGCAGATTCAATATCACATGATTGTTATCCAAGTTCAGTTCATGGAACCTATTTAGTGGGCACAGCTTTAAGTGATTCAAATTTTATAGAAGTACAGATCAACACAACATTGACTGGTAACTATAGTATTGTGGCCGATAGTATAAATGGAAATGGATATATGTTTAAAGGAGAAGGTACTTTTACCGGAACGGGAACAAACACTGTTCGCCTTTACGGAAGCGGAACACCGATACTTCCTGGTACAAATTCATTTATAGTTCGTTACAATAGTATTGATAGCAGCTTTTGTATAATTGATGTAACTGTACTTGTAGGTACTGGTGTTAGTGCCGAATACACATTTGCAGGTGCAGGGGGTACCTGTACAGGAGGAGGGCATGCCGGCCTTTATATGGCTGGAGTGCCAACAACTTCTTCTAATACAGATACCGTTAGCGTGAACGTTACTGTGTTAGGAAATTATTCGATATCAACAACTACCAATAACGGTGTTACTTTCGCAGCCAATGGTGCATTTACTACCTTGGGAATCCAAAATGTTATTTTGATCGCAAGTGGTACACCTATAGCAGCAGGGCCCATCGATTTTCCAGTATCAGGTGCTTCACAGGGCTGTGCTTTCTCAATAACTTTTGATCCGCTTTCACCACCTGCTACATTTGTTTTAGGTGGAGATCCGGGAAGTTGTACAGGAGCAGTATTGAGTGGTACTTATGAGGCAACAACTGCAACTACCAGTTCCAACACATTATTGGTTGATGTAAATGTAACAACGGCCGGTTCTTATGCTATTACAACCAATACACAAAACGGGGTTAGCTTTTCCGCTTCAGGTTTAATAGCAGCCGGAACAACGCAACTTGTATTAAATGCATCTGGCACACCGCTCGCTGCAGGCACATTTAATTATAATATCATTGTAGCAGGGCTTACTACCACATGTGCTTTTTCTGTACCATTTACAGCGGCGTCAACTGATTTTATTACCTGTAATATTGATGGAACATTTTCAGCTTTCAATGCAGGTGCAGCAGCTACTTTGGATTTGAGCGGCGGTTCTCCCATTCTTATAATTGGCGGAGAAACAGTTTTAGGATCCGACCCTAGTATTTCTTTAATGATATCTTCAACTGCTGCCAGCATTCCGGCGGGTACGTATACCACCGGTCAACTTGCTACAGGCATTTATCTTACCTGTAACAATTACGATGCGGCCGGCACTGATTTTTTTGCTGAATCTACTGCAGCAAACCAAGCTGCA
>JBDTLP010000181.1:0-5761 GCA_039934735.1 Ferruginibacter sp.
TATACCACCAGTGATGGCGTGTACATTCAAAATCAAATGATGATGAAGGGAGATTGTACCGGGCCTGTATCATCCACATTTGTTTTAAAAGATCCTACCGTAGATTTTGCTGTATTGGAATGTGCAAGAGGTGGTATTTTAAAGAATGGTCTCGCATTTCAAAACTGTGATGTGGCTATCGTAACAAATATCAGTGCAGATCATATCGGGCTTGGCGGTATTGATTCGATGGAACAAATGGCGAAAGTAAAAGCAGTTGTTCCTGAAACCGTTTTCAAACATGGTTATGCCATTTTAAATGCTGATGATGATCTCGTTTATAATATGAGGAAGGGACTTGATTGCAATATTGCATTTTTTAGCATGGATGAAAAAAATCCAAGGATCATTGAACATACAAAGGCCGGCGGTTATGCGTCTGTGTTTGAGAATGGATATATTACCATTATGAAGGGTACCTGGAAGATTCGTGTGATAAAAGTTTCGGAAGTGCCTGTTACTTACGGTGGAAAAGCATTGCACAATATCATGAACTGTTTGCCTGCTGTGCTGAGCACATATTTCTGGAGAAATATTGAAATAGATGATATCAAACTTGCTTTGCAAACATTTGTGCCGTCGGCCGCACAAACTCCCGGAAGATTGAACATGTTCCAATTTAAGCATTTCCAATTCTTAGTTGATTTTGCGCACAATCCTGCCGGACTGGAATTACTCTGCGATTTTGTAAGCAAAATGGATGGCGAACCCAAAGTAGGCATCATCAGCGGAACAGGCGACAGAAGAGATGAAGATATTAAAGAGCTTGGCCGCATTTCAGGAAAGCATTTTGATGAGATCATTATTCGCCAGGATAAAAATTTAAGAGGAAGAACAGCCGAAGAAATTGTAGGCTTATTGGTAGATGGTATCAATGAAACAAAACCAAAAGATATTCCGATCATAACCATTTACAATGAAAAAGAAGCGATCATGCATGCGTATAATACTGCAAAACCGGGTTCTTTAATAACAATTATGTGTGATGTGGTGACAGAGGCACTGGATCTTATTAAGGGGCTGAAGGAGAAGGAAGATGAGGTAAAGTTGTAAGGGCAAGCTATAAGCTGCAAGCTGCAAGTTTTTAAAAGGACTTAATAGTTTTTAGTTGAACTAAATATTATTAAGTCCTTTTTCTATTATTTAATATCTGATCGACCTACTTTGAACCGGCTTATAGCTTAAGGCTAATAGCTTACAGCTTATGAAGAATTTTAAAGAATTAAAGATCTGGCAAAAGGGAATTCAAATAGCAATTAATTGTATTAAGATCACGAAAACATTTCCCAAAGAGGAAAAGTTCGGGCTGGTTTCGCAATTAAACAGGGCATGTGTTTCAATACCATCAAATATTGCAGAAGGGAGCAGCAGAAGCAGCAATAAAGATTACAACAGATTTATTGAAATTTCATTAGGCTCTTGTTTTGAGGCTGAAACCCAATTTCAAATTGCTAAACAACTGGGTTTTGGTGAAGAAAAACTGGTTGAAGAAATATTAAACCAAATCATAGAAGAACAAAAAATGCTCTCCGCTTTAAGTAACAAACTTAAAGCTTGCAGCTTATAGCTAATAGCTGTTCTCAAAAACATTTGGAACAATTTGCCACAACCCCTATTTTTGCACTCCCAATTTAATTTGGGAACATGATTGGGTTATGGTGTAAAGGTAGCACAACAGATTTTGATTCTGTTTGTCTAGGTTCGAATCCTAGTAACCCAACAAAAGGTTTGGAGAGGACTTAAACTCTTTAAACCTTTTTTCTTTGAGTTGAGGACGTTTAATAAGTTGACATGGTTAACTGGTTAATAGAGGTAATGCCCGTGTTAACTTTTTCACCTCATTAACCTATCAACCAAAATATTGGGATGTTGTGTAACGGTAGCACCACAGATTCTGATTCTGTTTGTCTGGGTTCGAATCCTAGCATCCCAACAAGTTATCAGATATCAGCATTCGGATATCAGCTGGTTCTCTAAAATTGTAACAATTCATGTAACAGCTGATTTCTGATATCGGACTTCTGATACCCTTCCTGATTAGTTACCATTGACTATCTCCTCCAACACCTTACCTACACTCCCATTCGGCATCTGTATCTGCAACATGGCAGCAATGGTGGGTGCAACATCAGTCATGTAAGTTTCCCGGTTTGTTTTTCCGGCTTTTATTTTCCAGCCATACCATAGTAAAGGAATATGCGTATCATAATTATACATCGTGCCGTGTTCCGTGCCTATTGAAAGTACATCTGTATATTGAGGTTTTAAAATAAACTGGATATCACCGCTGCGTTTTAAAAAATATCCTTTTGCAAATTTTTCTTTTATTTGCGCAGGCATGATCACTTTATCAAAATCTGCATAATCAAAAACATTTATTACTTCGGGTTTCGATTTAATATAGTTTACGACCGTTTTTTTAATATCATTTATATCTATGTGTAATGAATCGATCTTCTTTGTATCAAGATAAACCTGGTATTCAAAAATTGCCTGCACAAGATTAACCTGTACATTATATTTTTGAGCACACATTTTATTCAATTCTGTTGCCAGTTCCCGGCTATATAAATTTCCGCCTGGCAACTTATTTTCTTTCATAAAATCCGGCACCTGTGGGGCACCGTGATCTGCACTTAAAAAAACGAGATAATTATTTTCACCAACTGTTTTATCAAGATAATTCAGGAATTTTTCTATGTCTTTATCAAGCCGCAAATAAATATCTTCTATTTCCAAAGAATTAGGGCCACTCTTATGCCCGATATAATCTGTAGAAGAAAGGCTCACACATAACATGTCCGTTTGGCCGCTGTTACCAAGTTTTTCATTTTGTATAAGATCCTTTGCAAAATCAAGTGTGAGTGTATTGCCATAAGGTGATTGTCTTAAACGAAAATAATTTTTATTATTGATCGATGTATATACATGCGGAAATGTTCGTGTTTTTTCATGATCAAATGTTTTTTCATAGATTTTATCGTCGGCTGTACTTTGATCATAGGTTGATAAAGGATACAATAAGTTCCAATCGTTTTTCAACAATGAATCAGGCTTGCGGCTACTATTGAAATTATTTACCCATTGCGGCAATGCATTCATGTAATAAGTACTCGTGATCCAGTTGCCGGTACTATCATCAAACCAATAAGCAGCATTGGCACTATGGCCCGCAGGCAATATTCCTCCACGATCTTTTAAAGCAATACCAAATACACGACTCTTAAAATTTGTTGCAAGACGAAGTTCATCACCAATGGTTGTTGTAAGCATATTCTTAGGACTCATCAATCCCTGTGAAGAAGTTGATCCAACGGTACTAACAGATTTATCTTGTGTACAATACATCTTCAACCCGCTTTCTCTTTCTATCCAGTCATTCCCAACAATACCATGTATGGCAGGCACACTTCCGGTGTATAAACATGTATGTCCCGCAGCAGTTACAGCAGGCGTGTAAGGAATAAAAGTGTTTTCAAAACTGAATCCTTTTTGTACAAGTCTTTTAAATCCACCTTCTCCATACCTGTTGAAATAACGATACAGGTAATCCCAGCGCATCTGGTCAACCACGATGCCAACAACTAATTTTGGTCTTTCAATACCATTGTTGATTGAATTTTCCTGGGCAAATACGACCGTAGTTAAAATAAAAAAGAAAGACAATGAAGTAAAAAATTTCTTAACCATATAGCGGAAATTAGTTTTGGCAAATATACTTCTAAAAGCAGGCTAAGCAGGGTTGAGCTTATGTTATGCAAACGTTATGCAATTTACCTTCAAACCCTTAATTTTGCAGCATCATTCTACACAAATATTAAATAGTAAACAGATATGGACGTATTTGAAAAATTAGTGAAAGATGGCGGCCCGATTGGCCAGTATATGGACAGGGCGCATGGCTATTTTGCATTTCCAAAACTGGAAGGTGAATTAGGCCCGCACATGAAATTCAGGGGCAAGGATGTATTGGTATGGAGCCTTAATAATTATTTAGGCCTGGTAAATCATCCTGAAATCAGAAAAGTAGATGCAGAAGCTGCTGCTAAATATGGCCTGGGCAATCCGATGGGTGCAAGGATGATGAGTGGAAATACCAGCATGCATGAAGAATTAGAAAAAGTAATCAGCGCATTTGTGGGCAGGGAAGATACGATGTTGCTCAACTTCGGTTACCAGGGGATCATGAGTTGCATTGATGCATTGGTAAATCGCCGTGATGTAATTGTGTACGATGCAGAATCGCATGCATGCATCGTTGATGGCGTACGTTTACACATGGGCCATCGCTATGCGTTTAAACATAATGATATTGAAGATTGTGAAAAGCAATTACAAAGAGCTACTGAAATGGCAACAAAAAATGGTGGGGGTATCTTAGTAATTACGGAAGGAGTATTTGGCATGGATGGCGAACAAGGTGTCTTAAAAGAAATTGTTGCACTAAAGAAAAAATATGAATTCCGTATTTTAATTGATGATGCTCACGGTTTCGGCTACATGGGGCCAACCGGCGCCGGTGCAGATGAAGCACAGGGATGCCAGGATGGAGTTGATCTTTACTTTTCTTCGATGGTAAAAAGCTTAGGAAGCCTGGGCGGTTTTATTTGTGGCTCGAAAGCTGTCCTTAAATATTTACGTTACAATGTACGCTCTCAGATATTTGCCAAAAGCGTTCCGCTAATGGTTGTAGAAGGTATGTTGAAACGTATGGACATGATTAAAACAATGCCTGAGCTAAGAGAAAAATTATGGAGCAATGTAAAAAGATTGCAGGCTGGATTAAAAGAAAGAGGATTTGATATTGGCCATACCAACTCTCCTGTTACGCCAATCTTCATGAAAGGCGATGTGCCCGAAGCAACACAAATGGTGATGGACCTGAGAGATAATTATCATATTTTTTGTTCGATCGTTGTGTACCCGGTAATACCAAAAGGAGATATTATTTATCGCCTTATACCAACCGCTTCACATAGCTTTGAAGATATAGATATTACCTTAAAAGCATTTGAAGAAACGAAGAAGAAATTAGATGCAGGAGAATATAAAGCAGAGCAGATACCGGATATGGCGGAGATAGCATGATTTGGAAATGAGTTGATTTGGAAATTTGGAAATGAAAAATTTCCAATCTTGAAAGATTATTACTGAACTACTACAAATATATTTTCAATAAAAAGGTTTCAACTATTTGAAGCCTTTTTTATTGAGCATTTAATATAGTACGTTGTTTATTGAAAATTAATTGCACAAAGATCTGAGGAATAAAAAAAGTGCAATTATATGCGCTCTTAATTGATACAAGTATTCATATCATTGCAAGCACCGAAAAGGAAAATAATTATTAAAAAGGCCATACATTATTTATTCGTATGGCCATTGCAAAAAATATTTACAGAAAATCATTCAGCCGTAGCAGGATCAATGATTGCCATAACCTGGCTTACTGAATTAGCAGGAAAGCCTCCTTGTTTTGCATGCTCACGAACCATTTCCGCATTGGGAGCAATGTAAACACAATAAATTTTATCTCCTGTTACATAGCTTTGCAACCATTGAATCTGCGGGCCCATATTACTTAGTACTCCGCATGATGTTTGCGAAATTCCTTTTAATTGTTCCGGTGTTAAATTACCGGCACCGGGGATTTCTCTTTCAATTACATATTTAGGGTCTGCTGATTATGTCACCCGCCACATTTCATTCAAAATGGATCGCT
>JBDTLP010000182.1:0-5618 GCA_039934735.1 Ferruginibacter sp.
TTATTAAATTCGGAAGTTATTCGTACAATGGAAGACTGTTTTCCATTTCCAAATTTCCAAATCAACTCATTTCCAAATTAATTAACTCTTCTCATTTCTCTCAGGCAAAATTCATCATCATACAAAGGATATAGCCTTGTTTTATAATGCTGCTCAAGGGAGGATCTTACCTCAGCATCGTTTTTGATCAACCTCGAAGTAAAATGTTCGCAAAGCGGAAGTAATGATATTTTATCATCCCGGAAAATGAGTTCAACAATATAGTATTGTTCAAAAAGCTGAATATTTAAAAATCGCCTTGCACCAACTTCACTAATAAATGCTGAGGTTCTTATAGTATCATTTTTTATATCGATATAGCGTTTCAATGCGTTTACATTTCCGGTAAAATCGATATTATACTCGTAATCATTTTTTTTATCGATGATCATTTTTACAGGAAGTAATTTTCCGCTTGCATCACTTGTGTTAGTTGACCATTTTCCAAGAAGGGTATCATCTACCGGTATGGTGGGATCGCTGTCAATTTTATAAGCGGAACTATATGGACAACCAAAAAGCAGGAATACAACAGGTAAAACAAATAGCCAGGCGGTAAAGTTCTTAAAAACAGTCTTATATATTTTTCTCATTCATACAAAAATAGATGTTGCATGACTGTAGAGAAAGGTAAAGAAATTAACAATGTAGTTAATTGTGTGAATAAAGAAGATGATTTGAAGATGAGCTGATTTGAAGATTTGAAAATGAGAGGCACTTTTGTATTGCAATGTTTTTAGTTTGCCGGGCTTTCATCAACACATTTTCAAATCTTCAAATTTTCAAATCATTCTTTTGGAGTGTTTAATGAGTTCCACAACATGTCTTTTAATTTTGGAAGGTTGTAACCTGTAACAGATGAAATAAAAATATGCGGAATATTTTTTGGAAGCTCTTTCTCTATTGCTTCACGCAGTTCATCATCCAGCATATCTGATTTACTAACGGCGATCACAAAATCTTTTTGAAGCATTTCAGGGTTGTATTGTTCAAGCTCGTTTCTTAATATTTCAAATTCCTGTTTATGATCTTTGCTATCTGCTGGAATTAAAAAAAGTAAAATGGAATTCCTTTCAATATGCCGGAGGAAGCGATGACCAAGCCCCTTTCCTTCTGCAGCGCCTTCAATGATACCTGGAAGATCTGCGATGCAAAAACTTTTTGAATCACGATACTCAACCATTCCGAGTTGCGGTACCAATGTAGTAAAAGCATAATCTGCAATTTTTGGTTTTGCAGCGGTTATACTTGATAGTAAGGTCGATTTTCCGGCATTGGGAAATCCTACCAAACCAACATCAGCCAATATTTTAAGTTCTAAAGTGCGAATGCCTTCAATACCTTCTTCGCCGGGTTGTGCATATTCAGGAGACTGGTTGGTAGATGTTGCAAAATTTGCATTGCCCAATCCGCCACGGCCTCCTTTCATTAAGATCGCCTCCTGGTCATGTTCAAGTATTTCAATTTCCTTTTCGCCGGTTTCGTCATTTATTACGATCGTACCCAACGGAACTTCTATGATGATATCTTTTCCGCTGCGGCCACTTGAGTTATTGCCACTTCCGTTTTTTCCATCTTCTGCCAGAACATTCTTAAAATAACGTAAGTGAAGCAATGTCCACAACTGTGTATTGCCTTTTAAAATAATATGCGCACCGCGGCCACCATCGCCACCATCAGGCCCGCCCATCGCAGTTAATTTGTTACGCATAAAGTGTTTACTACCTGCACCACCATGCCCGCTGCGACCAAAAATTTTTATCTGGTCTACGAAATTTGATCTTTCCATTGCTGCGAAGTTCTGTAATTTTTATCCATTATTTTTGTGAACATTATATAAAGTCTATGAAAGCATCATTTTTTATCATAAGTGTCGTTTTATTAAGCTGCAGCTCATCAAAGAATAATAATAACACAGCAGTAACCGGGCAGGAGCAAACCACCAATAAATTAAATGAACAAGGCCTTCCGGATTGTATTCAAAAAATGATTGGTCAATATAAATCGGAAGAAAAACAAAACCCACCGAGGCAGATATACAGTTATTTATACAATGGCAAAACCGTGTATTATGTTACACCGCCTTGTTGCGATTTTTTTTCTGATCTGTATGACAGCAGTTGTGTTTTGATCGGCCATCCCGATGGAGGATTTACAGGTAAAGGTGATGGTAAGACAAGTGATTTTAAAGATATGCGTACAAATGAAAAATTAATCTGGAAGGATGATCGGAAATGATAACACGAATTTTAGGCACGAATTACACGAATTCTTTCTGCTGTTTATTTTATAATTCGTGTTTTAAAATTCGTGTTATTACCTGGTTTCATTCCATGTTTTATAAACAGGCTGTTTACTTTCAACATTTGCAGGAACTGTTCTAAGTGGTTCACATGCTTCCCAACCTTCGTGCATTTCTTTTGGTAGTTGCTGGTATAATTTCGTTCCTGCTGTTTTCCAGGTGATCATTTCATCACTAACATCTTTTATTTTTTTTGCAGGATTGCCAACGATCAAACTCCTGTTCTCAAATATGGAATCAGCTTTTACAAAACTTAATGAACCAACAACAGATTCATCTCCCAGTATTACATTGTCCATAATAACTGCGTTCATGCCTACCAGGCAGTTCCTTCCAATTGTAGCACCATGAATGATGGCACCATGTCCTATATGTGCACCTTCTTTCAATAAAACAGTAACACCGGGAAACATGTGGATGGTACAATTTTCCTGTACGTTGCATCCATCTTCAATGATGATCTGTCCCCAATCTCCTCTTATTGCTGCACCAGGCCCAACATAAACATTTTTACCAATGATAACATTGCCTGTTACTGCTGCTTGCGGATGAATGAAAGAAGATTCATTTATTACAGGAATGTGGCCGTTGAATTTGTAGATCATGATAAGTAAATAGAGTATAAAAAGTAAATAGAGTATTTTAAAATCCAGTATTATTATTTTTTTTCGTCATCTCGTTTTTTGCGAAGGAAAATTAAATAACCATTTAATAGCCTTTCAATTTCTTTACCTTTTTGTTTAAATGATATTAAAATATCTTCTTTAATATAATCTTCATCAAATGCATCTATTAAATGATTGATGGTTTCAGTTAGCGATCCCCTTGCTTGTACACAATAATGAATTTGATCTGGATAAGTAAATCTTCCATGACCTTCTGATATTAATGCGTTTATTGAATGTGAGCTTCTAATTACCTGGTCAACCAATCTAAATTTTTCTTCAGGAGGAATTTTTTTTGTTAGTATTCTTATTTCTTTTTTCAACTCTCTTGCTTTTTTCCATAAATCCAACTCTTCAAAACCAAAATTGCCACAATTAATAAAATACTTTATTTACTTTTTATACATTATATACTTAATTATCTACAAGTTTTTTATTTGTTCTAAAACATGTTCCTTTAAATATGGCAACAACATGTTCATTTTGATTTGTGATATTGATATGATATAAACCTGTTGATTTACCATTGTGCAATTCCTTCGCTTCGGCAATAAGTATATCTCCTACATGAACAGGCTTTGTAAAATTAATTGAAGTATCTAAAGCAACTGATAAAACATTCCTGTTGTTACAGGCAAATGCAAACGCACTATCTGCCAATGAAAATGCAATACCTCCATGAACGATGCCAAATCCATTGATCATTTCTTTGCGGACGGTCATTTTTATTTTACTGTAACCTTCCTTTATATCCAGCACCTCAATACCGAGCCACTGGCTGAAGAGATCGTGCTCCATCATGTGGGTTACTACTTGTTGTGGGGTTGGAATCATTATTTATCGGAGTTTTTTTATTAAGAAATTTTCAATAATCAACATACAATATTCAATATTCAAGTACAAATGATCATTGAAGATTGTACGTTGAACATTGAAAATTTTCTGATCACTTCCCTTTAAACACAGGCTTTCTTTTATCTAAAAAGGATTGTACCCCTTCATTGTAATCATAAGTAGCAGCAGCTTTTTGTTGCAATTCATCTTCTTTTAATAACTGCGATTCGAGGGAAGTATTCAATGAATGATTTAATGCTTCTTTTGTCAATGCCAATCCTTCTGTTGGCATTTGAGCCAGTGTGTTAGCGATCTTGATACTTTCTTCTGAAAAGGTTTCTTCTGAAAATAATTTATAGATCATTCCTATTCTTTCTGCTTCTTCTGCAGGTACTTTATCGGCAAGCATCATAATAGCGCTTGCTTTTTGAAAGCCAATCAATCTTGGTAAAAAATAAGTTCCGCCGCTATCGGGTATCAAACCAATTTTACTAAATGCCTGTATGAATGATGATGATTGGGTTGCAACAACTACATCGCAACACAAAGCAATGTTTGCCCCGGCACCTGCAGCAACACCATTTATTGCAGCAACAACAGGCTTGCGTAAATTTCTTATCCGGCTAATAATTGGATTATAATGTTCAGACAAAATACGATCAATACCCATTGGTTCATCGCCGGTTAATTCGCTAAGATCCTGGCCAGCTGAAAATGCTTTACCCGTACCTGTTATGTACACGCAGCGAATATTATCAGCAGCTGCACATGCATCTAAATGGCTTTGCATCAATAAAGACATTTCTCTATTGAAAGAATTAAATTTCTCGGGCCGGTTCAATGTTATAAACGCAACATTATTTTTTACTTCAAATAAAACAGATGGCATTATAAAAATTTAGTAAAATTAAAAAGATTATTCACCTATTGACCTATTCACTCATTCACCCATCATCACACTTCAAAACTTTTTACTTCCTTGTGGCTTAACAGAAAATCATTTACAGAATCATAATTTCTATCAGGAGAACTAATGCGGTAAAGATAAACAGCATCGTTATTATCTTTTATGATCTTCATGCACCTGTAGGTAAGATCGTGTGAATTAAAAAATAGCTCTAATTCATTTCTGAAATTTCTGCCAAGTTCAATAGTACGTATCTTATAATCTTTTACGCGGTGTAACCTGTTGATGTAACGTTGTACGGGTTCTAAAATAAATAATACAATTACTACCATAATGGACACCACAATTGCAATTGGATAATTGTGATAACCGATGGCCATTCCCAGTGCTGCTGTTATCCAGATGAGTGCTGCAGTAGTGAGCCCATTTACAGTAATCCCTTCTTTAAAAATAACGCCTGCACCAATGAAACCGATACCGGTAACAATAGTACTTGCGATCCTGTCTGGCGATGAGCCACCCGCTTCTTTGGAAAGAATGGTATATAAGCAAGAGCCTACACAAATTAATATCATTGTTCTGAAGCCGGCAGGTTTACTTCTAAACTCACGTTCCAAACCGATAACGGCCCCGATGACAAATGCAACAGAAACCTGTGCAGCTTCTTCAAAATAAAGTGTGATGTCCATATTAATCTTAAGCGAATAATTAAAGGTTTTTAGAGATGCCCTTAAAGATAAGGATATTTCATTTTGGTCTGACTGACTCCGGTCTGTCAGTAGTGGGTCAGTTTGAATTTTCTTATTTAAATAATTGTCAGCCTGACAACTTTCAAACTGGGCCATTACCGGTCTGACTGGTTATTTTAATG
>JBDTLP010000183.1:0-5532 GCA_039934735.1 Ferruginibacter sp.
ATTATTGTACTTATTTATTAATTAAAATTTCTTTTATTGGTTCTACCAGCGTATCAATATCGCCTGCTCCGCTAATAATGAGTAATTCCGGTTTGTTTTTTCTCATCTCATCCAGCAACGCTTCTTTACTCAGTACTTTTACTTTTTTCATTTTCATTCTTTCAATGACCATCTCGCTTGTTACTCCTTCCATTGGTAATTCTCTTGCCGGGTATATTGGAAGCAACAATACTTCATCCGGGATACTCAACACTTCTCCAAATCCGTCTGCAAAATCTTTTGTCCTGCTGAATAAATGCGGCTGAAAAACAACCGTACATTTTTTTCCGGGAAACAATTCTTTTGCGCCATTTATCAAAGCCCTTAACTCTTCGGGGTGATGTGCGTAATCATCGATCATCACCAACCCATCTTCTTTTATTATATATTCAAATCTTCTTTTTACTCCTTTGAATTTTGCTACTGCATCTTTAATTTTTTCATCTGTTATTCCTACATGTTTTGCAACTGTTATAGCTGCGATTGCATTTTCAATATTGTGCATGCCACCCATATTCAAAAAAACATCTTTTATTATCTCCTCTTTTATTCTTACATCAAATTGATAACTACCATTATTTATTTTAATATTTTCTGCTACTGCATCTGCTTTACTATCATGCAAACTATAGCGGATCATATTTGGCACTTTGAATTCATCGCTTCGTATCAATCCATATTTGCTTATCAGCAAACCGCCTTCTTTTATTTTAGAAGTAAACTCAATAAATGCATCCTGTAGGTTTTCGGCTGTGCCGTAAATATCCAGGTGATCTGCATCCATGGATGTTACTATTGCTACATCGGGACTTAATTTCAAAAAACTTCTATCATATTCATCTGCTTCTGCAACACTTACATTTTTATCACTCGCCCAAAAGTTGGTATTATAATTTGAAGCAATACCGCCTAAAAAAGCATTGCATCCAAATTCACTGTGCCTTAAAATATGTGCGATCATTGAGCTCGTGGTTGTTTTACCGTGAGTTCCTGCTACACATATACTATAAGAATTCTTTGTGATCATCCCCAACACTTCACTTCTTTTTAAAACACTATAATCATTTTGTAAAAAATAATTATACTCTTTGTGATCATTCGGAACAGCAGGTGTGTAAACAATAAGTTTGGCCTGTTTGTCAATGAGCGAAATATCATCTTCATAATGAATATGAATTCCTTCTGCAACCAACTGCTTTGTTAATACGGTTTCTGTTTTATCGTAACCACTCACTTTTATTCCGCGGCTGTTAAAATATCTAGCCAATGCACTCATACCGATACCGCCAATACCTAAAAAATAAACAGATGATATATTATTAAAGTCGTTCAATTCGTTTTTATTTAATCGCAGCTAAAATTGCTTCTGCAATGATCCTATCTGCTTCTTTCACACCCAACGGGCTGATATTATTTATTAATTTTTGTTGCAACGCATCATCTTTCGATAAAGAAATAATTGCCGGAACCAACTTTGATAACGCTTCATGATCCTTAATCAATATGGCTGCATTTTTATTAACCAAAATTTGTGCATTCGCTGTTTGATGATCCTCAGCCGCATGCGGATAAGGAACAAATACAACAGGTTTTTTCACCAGGCATATTTCTGAAACAGCCATTGCACCACTTCTGCTTATGATCATATCTGCAGCTGTGTATGCAAATTCCATTTGAGAAATAAAATCATTTACATAAATGTTTGTTTTCCCTTTGCAACGTTCCAATGCTTTTTCCAAATAAGGCTTACCCGTTTGCCAGATCAGTTGAAGATTGTTTTGTTCAAATAATTCTATGTGCTGATCAATTGCTTCATTAATATTTTTTGCTCCAAGGCTTCCTCCAACACATAATACCGTTTTCTTTTCTTCAGTAAATCCAAAATGTTTCATCGCTTCATCTTTGGTTACATGCAAATCCGATATTATTTGTCGAACAGGATTTCCTGTAACCATGATCTTTGAAACCGAAAAAAATTTATCCATTCCTTCAATGGCGGTAAATATTTTGGTTGCCTTTTTTCCAAGTATCATATTCGCTTTTCCTGCAAATGAATTGCTTTCATGAATAAACGTTGGGATATTTCTTGTTTGAGCATATCTCAACACAGGAAAACTTGAATATCCTCCAACGCCAATTACTGCTGTTGGTTTAAATGCCTTGAATATCTGTGACACCTGGAAAAAGCTATTCACTAATTTCCATGGCAATGAAATATTTTTTATCAAAGAACTTCTGTTGAACCCTGCGATCATTAATCCTTTTATCTCGTATCCTGCCTGCGGCACTTTTTCCATTTCCATTTTCCCTCTTGCGCCTACAAAAAGAAATGTTGATTCCGGTGATATTTTTTTCAATGCATTTGCAATGGCAATTGCAGGAAAAATATGTCCGCCCGTTCCGCCACCTGCTATTATGAAGCGATGTGCCTTCATAATGTTATTTTTATTTTTTTGATCATCCTTCCGTTTCTAAATATTTATATCACTTGACATTTTCTCTCTACTGTCAGCCAGAGCTTGTCGAAGGCGATCTAATAATAACACGGGCCCGACAGGCTCACCCTGACAACCCGCTGATTTACTCTTCCAAATTTTCTGCAGCTGTTTCTGCTACTACCAACGACTGTTGGCCTTCCTGTTGTTCAACATTTCGGGCAACACTTAAAATAATTCCAATCGACAAACAGGTAAATAAGAAACTACTTCCACCCATACTCACTAACGGCAACGTAACACCGGTGTTTGGAAACAGGTTTACATTCACACCCATATTGGCAATTGCCTGTATCACCAATGTAAAACTCAGCGCCAATGCAAGAAACGCCCCAAATGCAAATGGACATTTTCGATACAACCTGATACATCGATACAGGAACAATAAATAAATACAAATAATAATTGCTCCTCCTATTAAGCCATATTCTTCAATGATGATTGCATAAATAAAATCGCTATAACTATGTGGCAAAAAATTTCTTTGCTGACTATTGCCAGGGCCTCTGCCCAACCATCCGCCATTGGCAATTGCAATCTTTGCCTGGTTGATCTGGTAATTTTTTTCGCCATCATCTTCTTTACTTCCGTAAACAAACGTTTGTATACGGCTTATCCATGTTGGAATACGGCCTGTTGCTAAAAACGCAGGTAACTTTTTTGTTTCATGTGTTTTTTTATCATAAGTTGAAACGGCAACTGTTATTAATAATACAATTGGTATTAGTGCAATACCGATAGTTCCAAGCATATGCTTTGTACTTACTCTTCCAATAAACATTAACATCAGGCTTGTTCCTGCAATCAGCAGTGATGTAGATAAGTTTGCAGGTGCAATCAATAAACATATTACTCCAACGGGAATGATGATTGGTAAAAATCCTTTCTTAAAATCTTTGATCACATTTTGTTTGCGGCTCAGCATCCTGCTCATGTACATGAACAATGCAAGTTTTGCAAGATCAGACGTTTGAAAGGTCATGTTGATCACCGGTAGTTTAATCCAACGGCTACCGGCATTTAATTGCACACCAAATAATAATGTATATAAAAGCAATGGAATCGAAATTAAAAACAACACCAATGCTACTCTTGAGTATAATGTATAATTAATACGATGCGCAAAATAAATGATGAGCAATCCAAGCATGATAAAAGCAAACTGTTTGAACAAATAACTTTCATTGCTTTTACTCATCCTGTAAGCAAGTGAACCAGTACTGCTATAAACCAATAACAAACTTGCCAGCGTTAAAATGATAACGATCGCCCATATCACCTTATCGCCCCTGGTTTTACGCACAAGATTATCGCCCATATTACTAAAGGCGGGAGTGAGAAGTGATTTAAAGTTTATGTTATCTGCCATTGTTCTTATTCGTTCTTTGTGAGCATTAAAGGTGTAACCTTTTTGAAAGGTTACACCTTTAATGCTCAGTATTATAAATTCTTCACAGCTTGTTTAAACTGGTTGCCCCTGTCCTCATAATTTTTAAACAAGTCAAAACTTGCACATGCCGGGCTAAGCAATACCACATCTCCTTTATTGGCAAAATGAAATCCTGCCTGTACTGCTTCTTTTGCACTTTGAGTATTTACCATAAGGGAAACAGCATCTCCAAATGCTTCATGAATTTTCCGGTTGTCGGTTCCCATGCAAACAATTGCTTTTACTTTTTCTTTTACCATTTCTTTTAAAATGTCATAGTTGTTCCCTTTATCTACACCACCCAAAATCAGGATCACAGGTTTTTGCATACTTTCCAACGCATACCAGGTACTGTTTACATTTGTTGCTTTACTATCGTTGATAAATTCTATTCCTTTAATGATGTTAACTGGTTCCATGCGATGTTCCAGGCTTTCGAAAGTTTGTAAAGCTTCCCTTATTTTTTCTTTTCGTATATCGATTGCCGTTGCGGCCATGCTTGCAGCCATGCTGTTATATTGATTGTGTTTTCCTTTAATTGCAAAATCCTCTACGCTCATTTGCATTTCTTCACTCTTCCATTTGAGATGCATTTTAGCATTGATCAAATATGCACCTTGTGGCAGTTCTTTACTCATGGTAATGGGAGCTTTGGTTGATTTTATTGGATAGGTATTAATATTTTTCATTGTTGTCTCATCATCGAGGTTGTAAATAAACACATCCTCCTCCCGCTGGTTCCCTGCTATTTTAAATTTGCTTGCCACATAATTCTGTACGTTATATTCATACCGATCCAAATGATCTTCTGTGATGTTGGTAAGCACTGCTACATCAGGCCTGAAAGTTTTTATATCATCCAGCTGGAACGAACTTACTTCAACAACATATAATTCCTTCGGATCTTCTGCTACCTGTTTGGCAAATGAATAACCAATGTTCCCAACCATGGCGCAATCCTTTCCTGCATGTTTGCAAATGTGAAAGGTTAATGCGGTAGTTGTTGTTTTACCGTTGCTACCTGTTATCGCGATCACTTTGCTTTTTCCAATATGCCTGAATGCAAATTCAATTTCACTGATCACAGAAATTTTTTTTGCCCTGATCTTTTTTATGATCTCTGCTTTTTCAGGAATGCCGGGGCTTTTTATAATCTCATCTGCCTGTAAGATCTCTTCTTCCGAATGCACGCCTTCTTCAAAACGAATGTTGTTTTCAACCAACTCTTTTTTATAAACATCTTTGATTGCCGTTCCATCACTTACAAAAACATCGTATTCTTTTTGCCTGGCAAGTAAAGCAGCTCCAACACCACTTTCGCCGGCACCTAGTATCACGATCTTTTTTTTCATGAGTCACATGAGGCTTTTTAAAATTAAGATGGTTCTTCAACGGTATTGATGATTGCAGGTGTAAGCTTGCAATACGATACCTTGATCCGTTCAGGATAAAAATTGGTTCTTCAATGGTATTGATGATTACAGGACTTCGTCTTGATCAACAATTACCTTTGCGTTCAGGATAAAAAGTGGTTCTTCAATGGTATTGATGTTTACAGGACAACGACGT
>JBDTLP010000184.1:0-5452 GCA_039934735.1 Ferruginibacter sp.
ACAGTAGCAGCGCTGGTATGAACACGGCCACTACTTTCTGTATCGGGTACACGCTGTACACGGTGAACGCCACTTTCAAATTTTAATGTACCATATACGTCATCTCCAACTACTTCCACCTGTACTTCTTTATAACCGCCGACAGTTCCTTCGCTCTCGCTGAGCAACGCGGTCTTCCAACCTTTCTTTTCGCAATATTTAAGATACATTCTTAATAAGTTTCCTGCAAATAAAGAAGCTTCATCGCCGCCCGTGCCTGCTCTTATTTCAAGGATCGCATTCTTTTCGTCGTATGGATCTTTTGGAATAAGCATGTTGCGTAATTCCTTTTCAAGTGATTCTTTTTTTGCTTCCATTTGAGGCAATTCTAATTTAGCCATGTCACGCATTTCTTCATCATCAGAATTTAATACCTCTTTATTAAACTCAATATCATCCAGCAATTTTACATAAGCATTCCTCCCGTTCACAATTTTCCCCAGGCTGCGGTATTCCTTACTCATAGCACTATACCTTTTATTGTCGCTAACAATTTCAGGATTGGTAAGTGCAACACCTATATCATCAAATTTTGCTTTTATCGCATCCAGTTTATCTAACATAATGTAATTTTATTCCGGCTGACGGCCCTGCCTAGCCATTGGGGCGGCAAATTTACATCATATCAATCAATCATTTTGTACAGAAAATTTAAAGCGGACCAGATTTTTACAGGCTATGAATTTCTACCGGGAAATAAGGTGTTGATCACAAGTGGAGCGGGGGAAATCGTTGATGTGGTTGATGAAGGGGATGCAGGGGATAATGTTGAGATTTTCCAGGGTATATTGAGTCCGGGATTTATCAATTGTCATTGTCATTTGGAATTGTCACATCTAAAAGGATTTATTCCAAAAAGAACGGGGCTGGTTGATTTTGTATTTAAGATTGTGACAGAAAGACATTTTGAAGAAGCAGAAATTTTGTCTGCCATTAGTAGTGCTGAAGAGGAGATGACCAGGAACGGCATTGTAGCGGTGGGAGATATTTGTAATAATAGCCTTACCATTGCCCAAAAGATAAAAGGCAACTTATGGTACCGTAATTTTATCGAAACAAGCGGTTTTCCTCCTTCAGTAGCGGTGCAACGATTTCAACGCAGCGTTGATTTTTATAATTCTTATGCAGCTTGCTTACAAAACAATTCCATTGTACCACATGCTCCTTATTCTGTTTCGCCCGAATTGTTTCAAATGATCAATGATTTTCCCGGGAATGATATTTTAAGCATTCATAACCAGGAAATTACTGACGAAAACCTATTGTTTGAAAATAGGCAAGGAGATCTTTTAAGAATGTTTGAAAAAATGAACATTGATATTTCCTTTTTTAAGCCTCCTGGAAAAACAAGCTTACAAACATATTTACCTTATTTAAACAAGCTTCAATCATTAATACTTGTACATAATGTTGATACTTCTAAAGAAGATATAATGTTCTCAAATTCACAATTCAGAACTTACAATTCACAACTCTTTTACTGCCTTTGCCCGAACGCCAATCTTTACATCAGCAACCTTTTGCCCGATATAAATAAGTTTGTTGAACATGATTGCAGCATCGTTTTGGGAACGGATAGCCTTGCTTCTAATGACCAGCTTAGTATTTTGGATGAAATGAAAACAATCAACCAGCATTTTCCGGTTATTGAATTAGGTAAGTTGTTTCAGTGGGCCACAATTAATGGAGCAAGGGCGCTGGGTTGTGATGAAATTTATGGAAGTTTTGAGAAAGGGAAAAAGCCGGGTATCATTCAAGTTAGAGGAGTTAATGGCAATAATATTAATGATGCTGAAGAAAAAAGAATCATTTAACGGAAATTTTTTATAAAGAATATACTTAATTCCGTGTTTAATAACACGGATGATTAATGAGTCAAAGTTACGATTATGAAATATATTTAATGTTCAATAAATGCTTATGAAGCTGTAACCCTTTTTTTAAATTCGAAAGAAAGGTTACTGCTTTCACTAGCGGTAACTTACATTGAAAATTTACTAACCAAGCACTTCATGCAATATATCCAACGATTTCATTTGCCCAAAATCAGGAATATGAAGCCGGTAATATTCCTGGTATTTTAATAATAAAGCTCTTCTTAATTCATGGTTTAATTTCAATTGTTTCAGTTCAGCAGGCTGCATTATTTTCAAAAGTTCGGAAGTAATTTCAGCCTGCTTATCTTCTATATGAGCGGTATGAACCGGGCGATCGGATGTGAAATTTCCTTCTACCAGGTCGAGGTAGCTATTTTTTTCAGAATAATTATTATTGATCTTAAATCCAAAGAACTGCGGTAAGTGAACAGAAAAATAAAGTGCAAAATTTGCAGCTACTTTATTTTCTGCAAGATCCAGTTGCATTAATGCATCTTCACAAAAATCAAAAAGCTCAGCATGTTCTTCCGGTTGCTTGAGTGTTTTTTGCAAAAGTTCAACGATGTACAATGCAATGCTGTTTTTAACAACATCCGATAAAATATTTTCATATAAAAAGGCCCAGTTGTATTCTTTAATCCGCTGAAGGTTTTTAAGCTCGCTATTATAAACTTCCAGGTCAAGAATAGCTGCCGGTTGAAACATGGCTGCTTTATTGCCTGATCTCTTTTGCGTTCTTATTCCGTTTACAAGATACGTTTGCACACCAAATAATTGGGTAAACATGGTGACAACAATGCTTGTCTCACCATATTTTATCGTTCTTAAAATGATCCCTTTTGTTTTGTGTGTCATTTTTTCATCGTTCTTTGTACACGATTAACTAAATCAGCATTCAATATTAAATAATTATGTGGCAACGTCTGGGAAAATTTGTTATAAAGAATAGGTTGGTTTTATTGATAGCACTCTTATTGGCAACTGTTGTAATGGGTTATTATGCTTCCAAAGTAAGGCTTAGCTATGAGTTTTCAAGGGCAATACCTACCGACAATGCTAAATACATTGAATATCTTTCTTTTAAAAAAACTTTTGGTGATGATGGAAATATGCTTGTGATCGGTGTACAGTCTAAAGATCTTTTTACATTAAAAAATTTTACTGCCTACAACCAGTTACAGAAGCAAATAAGAAAATTGCCAGCGGTTGATGATATACTGGGTATTCCTGGTTCTATCGGGTTACAAAAAGACAGCATTACAGAAAAATTAAAAGCGGTAAGAATATTTCCGGAAATGATTAATTCGCAGGCAGAACTGGATAGTGTTGTTTCGGTTTTTTATGGCCTGCCATTTTACAAATCTCTTTTATACAATCCAGACACGCATGCCTATTTAATGGGCATTAAAATAAATAAAGACAAATTAAATTCTCCTGTCCGTACACAAATTGTTGCGGATATAACAAGTGCGGTAAATAAATTTGAGCAGGCTACGGGTATTCATACACACCTGAGTGGCCTTCCTCTTATAAGAACGGTGATAGCAGATCGTATTCAAAAGGAAATGAAGTTTTTCTTATTCGGTTCATTGGCGTTAAGCGTATTGATACTATTGCTTTTTTTTCGCTCAATAAGTACAACCTTGCTTTCACTTGCAGTAGTTATTACAGGTGTGATATGGACCGTAGCAACCATTTATCTCTGCGGCTATAATATAACGTTATTAACTGCATTGCTTCCGTCGCTGGTAGTGGTAATAGGTATTCCCAATTGTATTTATTTTATTAATAAGTACCATACTTCTTATGTACAAACAGGCGATAAGAATAAATCGCTGGTAAATATGGTAAGTAAGATGGGGGTTGTAACGCTTTTCTGTAACATCACTGCAGCAATTGGATTTGCTGTATTTGCCCTTACAAGAAGTGCTATTCTTAAAGAGTTTGGTATCGTGGCCGGCATCAGTATCATGATCATATTTGTTGTATCATTTATTTTATTACCCGCTGTGCTAAGCTATTTAAAGGTTCCGGAACAAAGACAGTTAAAATACCTGAAGAATAAATGGATAACCAATTTCCTGTGCAGGATAGAGGTATGGGTTTTTGCACATAAAAAATGGGTACTTGGTGTAACTACATTAATAGTGCTGGTATCCATTGCCGGTATGATGAGGTTGCAATCTGTTGCCTATATAGTAGATGATCTTCCTAAAAAAGATAAAATATATACCGACCTGAAATTCTTTGAAAATAACTTTAAGGGTGTAATGCCATTGGAGATTTTGATTGACACTAAAAAACCGAAAGGCATATTAAACAGTAAGATTGATATTCACAGGATCGCTGCTTTCCAGGATTCCGTATTAGCGGTACTGCCAAATGTGGGTAAGCCTTTATCAATAATAGATGGTGTGAAATTTTCCTACCAGGCAGTAAGCCAGGGAAGTGGAGACTCTACATATACCTTACCGGTATTTGGAAATCCACTTGCAGATCTGCACAAAGGATTAAGAGAAATTCAGATCAGGAAAAGCAAAAACGAAATGACAGCCAATGATACAGCCATGTCGAAGATTATAGGTGCTTTTGTTGATTCTTCAGAACAGTATTTACGCATCAGCATGAGTATGGGTGATATTGGAACAAAAAAATTACCCGTTTTGCTCGATACGATCAGGCACAAAGCCGATCAATACCTCGACAGTAATTACAAAGTAACCCTTACTGGTAGCAGCATTAGTTTCCTGGAAGGAAGTAAATTCATCATCAATGGGTTAAAAGAAAGTATTTTCTGGGCGTTTTTATTAATAGCGCTTTGTATGTTATACCTTTTCAAATCCTTTAAAATATTAATCTGTTCACTTGTGCCAAACCTGATCCCCTTGGTTATAACAGCAGGTATCATGGGCTGGGTGGGCATTCCATTGAAACCGTCTACTGTACTTATATTTAGTGTGGCGCTTGGAATTGCAGTGGATATCACCATTCGATTTCTTGTAAATTACCGGCAGGATCTCCCTGTAAACAATAATAATATAGAAGCTACCGTTAAAAGTACTGTCCACCAAACCGGTCTTAGCATTATATACACTTCGCTGGTACTAACAGCGGGGTTTATTATATTTTGCGGAAGCAGTTTTGGGGGAACTTTTGCTTTGGGATGGCTTACTTCAGTAACACTTTTATCGGCTACGCTTACCAATCTTATACTGTTACCGGTATTAATAATATTGATAGCTCCAAATAAGAAAAAGCAGTCCTGAACACGTAATTCCCACTGTTGAAGTTAAAATAGTTGCGCACACTGGCGCAGCAAATGTTGATATTAATGTGTCCATTTGTACACAGTATGTTAAATATTGTTAAATATCTTTGTATCTACTAAACCAAACGAACATGAGAAAAATCTGCTTACTCCTGTCAGCAATGTTCCTATTGCTGATAACCACTATGGGCCAGGATCGAACCGTTACCGGTAAGGTAACCGACGACAAAGGACTTCCCGTTGACAAAGCTTCAGTAATTGTAAAGGG
>JBDTLP010000185.1:0-5313 GCA_039934735.1 Ferruginibacter sp.
ATAAATCCGTGAATATCCGCCCAGTCCGTATCATCCGCGTTCCAATCATTGGTGTTAATAAAAAAGTTCCAAACAGTTGTGGTGAAGACACCGCCCACGGAGAGCCGCCCCGGTTGTTGTCCCACCAACCGGCGATAATTTAACATGCATCCTCCCTGCTGGCAGCCAGTCCTATAATTTTAAAAAGTACTTTTATTACCTGTTGTTTTATTATAAATTTGAATACAAATAAATTTTATGACAGAGATAGTAATTGATAAAAAAAATATATCTTAATTAAGGAGTCCGGGTATTTGGCGCTACAAAAAAAAGCTGCTCTCAAGTCAAAATCAGAAAAAGTTTTTACAATTGAAGAAGCCCGTTCTTATAGTAAAAAAATGATCCATAAAATAAATCTTAACCAGCCCTAATTATTTGCGAATTTATTTTTTCAAAACTTATTCACTGGCAGATACAAGTCTTGTATTAAGTAAAAAATGGCTTATCAAATTTAATTCGTGCATTCGTGGCATAAAATATAGTTTGCCACGAATGCACGAATTGTAACAGACACAAACTCTAGTAATTTTATTTACAACAAAATATTATTAGCACAACACTGGTTTAAAAAATAAAAGGCTCAAATGAGCCTTTTACAAAAATTAAAATAAATAGTTTTTTTACTTCGAAGCCAATTCGATCATTGTTGATAATTCATCTACCAATGCATCATCATTACCATCAAAACCAATCGCTTTGAAACGGATCTTTCCTTCTTTATCTATAACAAATTTTGTTGGGATGCCGCTCACATTAAAATCTTCAACCATTTTATTTTCATCATCCATCAAAACATAAAAAGGATATTTTTTACTTTCCATAAATGCTTTTGCATTTTTCAATTTATCATCCACTTTTTCCCAGGTATCAACAAATAAGAATTTTACGTTGGGATTGTCTTTGTATTTTGTCAATGTTTTACTCATAGCTGGCATGGATGCTTTACAAGGACCACACCAGGTAGCCCAAAAATCCACAACAATAACTTTACCTTTCAGTTCATCAAGGCTGACTGATTTACCTTCAAAATCTTTCAAGGTGAATTTAGGCGATGCTTCATTTAAAATTCCTTTTGCAATCTCTGCTCTCCTGTTTGCTTTCGCAACTTCTTCCAGTTTCGCCATGTATTCATCATATCCTTTGTCGCCATTATTTTCTTTTACATAAAGATTTTTCAGTGACGCTTTTGTTGCTGTTGAAGCAGCCCCATTCTGTACAAATCCTTCTATTAATTTTTTTGCATCTGCTGTTGGTAAAACTTTTTCTGCCAGCAATGCATATCGTTCATTAAGATCAGCATCTTTTAATTTATTAATGATTGCAGCATCTTTTGAAACAGGAAAAGCTGTTGCATAATCACCCAGTTTGTATAATACATAAGCGTATGTATCGCCATACATTGCGTAGGAATTCTTACGTTGCTCTTCCCATTGCTTTGTCGTCATGGTCTCAGGTTTTTTACCTGATGGTGTTTGCATTTCTGTTTTAGTGTACATGGTTGCGTCGTAGGCCATCTTCTTTGCTTCCTGTAAATTCTCATCCGCTTCAGCCATATTCCATGCAATATTATTATTGTTGGATGCCATCGCAGCTTTATCAAGCTTGCTGTTCCATTCGTTAAAAGCTGCAAAGTTTTTTTCTTTAGCATATGCACTTGCAACACCTGATTTCATAAAATCATCGATCTGCTTATCTTTTTCGGTTGGTGGAAATGCTTTTACAAAATCATTATATATAGCTGCCTTTTTTGCTGCACCCGTTTCTTTTCTAAATTCCTGGAAACGTTCTGTCTTTTTCCATTCGCCATTTGGGAAAGCCGTTTTCATTGCTGTTGTTAAACTATCTGCCTGCTCTTGTCTTTTATTTTTTGTACTATTTTGAATAAGCATTCCATATCCCTGTTCAGTAAGTGGCGCTTTTGATGCAAAGGCTGACAATTCCGCATCAATCATTGCAGGAGCATCTTTGCTTTTTGCTTTGCCTAAAGTTGCGATGTACGTATTTAGAAATACAGGGTCTGATTTTATATTAGGATATTGAGCAATGCCGGCTTTCAAAATCTCAAGAGCTTCTGCAGGGTTTGATGACAAGCCAAATAAATTTTGTCCATAGATGTTTTGAAAATTAGCGGCAGCAGCATAATATCCCTGTACAGGAATGTTCTTATCGTTATAAACAGGAATAATATAACCTTTGCTTTTATTCTGATCTCTTTCTTCGCCTGCAGAAAAATCAAATACGATAAAATTGGTATTGGCATCAATTTGCACCGAGCCCGTATATATATTATCTTTTTTACCTGTAGCAGGTTCCCCTACTTTAAATCCTTCACTGTTAAATTGGTAAACGGCAATATCAATATTGGATTGAGCTGACAAAGGCGAAATACTTTTATCATATTCAAATGATAACTGGCTCTTTTGTTTGGGATTTGCCGGTGTAAGTTTTAATGTTTTGAAAGCAGGTTGAGCACTTAATCGTAGTATGCCGGTAAGGCATACAAGCATAAATATTATTTTCTTCATAGACTGAAAAATTTTAGATTCCAAATATATTCAATATAGTTTAGTTGGTGGCCGGAAAAATGTACATGTCATGTTATTTGGTGTTTAGGGTTTGGTGTTCGGTAACACCAAACCCTAAACACCAAATAACATGAACGGTCGATTAAGTAATTGATAATATTGTCCAAATCGCCTTGATATCCGGCTGAAAATGACTACCTTTGCGCCTCAAAAAACAGCTACCTGCTGTTAGCCATTAGCTATAAGCATGTTGCATGTAGCTTGTAGCTAATAACTTATAGCTAAAAGCTCAACACTAATGAATATTCGCAACATCGCCATCATCGCCCACGTAGATCATGGCAAAACAACCCTAGTAGATAAAATTTTACACGCCACGCAGGTGTTCAGGGACAACCAGGAAACCGGTGAATTGATCATGGACAGCAACGATCTTGAAAGGGAACGTGGTATCACCATTTTTAGTAAAAATATTTCTGTAAGCTATAAAGACACTAAGATTAATGTAATTGATACCCCGGGCCATAGTGATTTTGGTGGTGAAGTGGAAAGGGTTTTGAAAATGGCTGATGGTGTTTTGCTTTTGGTGGATGCATTTGAAGGTCCAATGCCGCAAACACGCTTCGTATTACAAAAAGCATTGGCCCTTGGCCTTCGCCCGATTGTAGTTATTAATAAAGTTGATAAGCCAAACTGCCGCCCTGATGAAGTGCATGATGCAGTATTTGAATTATTCTTCAACCTGGATGCTACTGAAGAACAACTTAATTTTCCTACCATTTATGGCAGCAGCAAAAATGGCTGGATGAATACATCTTTAACTGAAACTGATAATATCTTCCCTTTACTGGATTCAATACTTGAATATGTTCCGGCGCCAAAAGTAAATGCAGGATATTCTCAAATGCAGATCACTTCATTGGATTATTCTTCTTTTCTTGGAAGGATCGCCGTGGGTAAAGTTGCCCGTGGAAGCATTAAAGAAAGCCAACAGATCGCATTGATGCAGGCTGATGGTGCTATCAAAAAAATGAAGATAAAAGAGTTGTATGTGTTTGAAGGAATGGGCAAGAAAAAAGTAACAGAGGTTTTTGCAGGAGATATTTGTGCCGTTGTTGGTTTGGATGATTTTAACATTGGTGATACAATCGCTGATGTTGAAAATCCGGAAGCCTTACCTGTAATAAGTGTTGATGAACCAACCATGAGCATGTTGTTCAGCATCAATAACTCTCCTTTCTTTGGTAAAGAAGGAAAATTTGTAACCAGCCGCCACTTACGTGACAGGTTGATGAAAGAAACAGAAAAAAATCTTGCGCTTCGTGTAGAGGACAGCGATAGTGCCGATAGCTTATTGGTTTTCGGACGTGGTATTCTTCATCTAGGCATCTTAATAGAAACCATGCGTCGTGAAGGTTTTGAATTGACTGTTGGGCAACCACAGGTTATTGTTAAACATATAGATGGCGTGAAGAGTGAGCCATATGAAATTCTTGTTGTAGATGTTCCTGCTGAATACAGTGGTAAAGTAATTGACCTTGTTACACAAAAGAAAGGCGAAATGCATGTAATGGAAAGCAAGGGTGACATGCAACATCTTGAATTTGAAATTCCATCAAGAGGTTTGATCGGCTTAAGAAGTAACATGCTTACCAATACTGCCGGTGAAGCTGTAATGGCACATCGTTTCAGCGAATACAAAGCATGGAAGGGTTCAATTCCTGGTCGCAGTAATGGTGTTCTTCTTTCTAAAACAACAGAAAAAACAACAGCATATTCCATTGATAAATTACAGGATCGCGGACGTTTCTTTGTAGATCCGGGACAGGAAGTGTACGCAGGCCAGATCATTGCGGAACACATTAAGCCAGGAGATCTTGTTGTAAATGCAACAGAACCTAAAAAATTAACCAACCACCGTGCAAGCGGATCTGATGATGCATCTAAAGCAGCTCCAAAAATTCAAATGAGTTTGGAAGAATGCATGGAGTATATACAATCTGATGAGTGTATTGAAGTAACGCCTAAGAATATACGTCTTCGTAAAACAATTTTGAATGAGGATGACAGGAAGAGAGTGAGTAAATCGATGGCATCGCAGGAAGCATAAGATTTTATTTTAATGATATTAAAATCCTCCGACTTCGTCGGGGGATTTTTTTTGCCACTCCTGCCCGACTGAATCGTTCAGGCGGGGATTCACTGATTTTTATAGGCTCATCTCTGTCATTAAGCATTTTACAGTTGGAAATCAATGCGTTGCTGTGACAGTTTTTTCAGAATTTTATTTTTTGTCACAAGGTTGTGACAACTTTTTTAAAAATAATTTTTTTGTCACAGGTTTGTGACATTTTTTTAGATCAATATTTTTTTGTCACAGGGTTCGGGAAGATAATCCTGGATCAATATAAGATGGAGGCTTTTGAACTTATTTGGTAGATTTTTTTTTGCCACTGATTCACTGATTTGGTTTTATTGAATACAATGATTAATTACTTTTAGCTAGAACTCCGTGTCGTGGATATACTTTAAAACCATCACAGATAAATCAGTGAATCAGTGGCAATTTCCTACCTTTGCCCCATGAAAAAAACCCTCCTCATATTCTGTTTTTTCATACTTTTTTCATTGCTATTTCAGCATGCAAATGCTCAATGCGCCATGTGTACAAAAACAGCACAACAACTTGGTGAAAAACCTGCGATTGGTTTAAACAACGGTATTCTTTATTTGATGTTATCGCCTTTTG
>JBDTLP010000186.1:0-5293 GCA_039934735.1 Ferruginibacter sp.
TTTGTTGTATTTCCCTTGATTGTTTTTGCGTTCATGAATGCTTGTTTTTTAATGCCACTGATTCGTTGATTTTCTATTGAGGCTATTTAACTTCCCTGAACAAAAATCAGTGAATCAGTGGCCCTCTTTTCTTGATTATTTTTTAGGTTGAAAATCAGGATGACCACATTGCCATAATACAAATGCATATTGGTTGGCAAAATTGGTAAACGTTACATTTTTGTCTTCTGTAAAATGGCCGTTATCATAATTTATTTTTAAAAGAACAGGTTTACCGGAAGAAGATGCATTTTGCAAAGCTGCCGCAAATTTTCCCGGCTGCCAGGCCACTACACGGGGATCATTCCAACCGCCAACGCAGATAACCGCCGGGTATTTTGTTCCTTTCATCACATGCTGCATGCCATCCATTTCATACAATGCTTTGCATTCAATACTGTCTTTTACAGTACCAAATTCAGGAATATTTACCGGCCCATTTGAACCGAATTCCAATCGCAGGGCATTCGCACAACCTACATTGCAGATAGCAGCGGCAAAAAGATCGGGCCTTTCGGTAATACTCCTGCTGATCAAAACACCACCGGCGCTGGTACCCGTGCCCGCGAGTTTAGCGGGAGAAGTATAGCCTTTCTGTACAAGGTATTCGGCACAACTAATAAAATCTTTCCAGGTATTTGGCTTGGTCGTTTTGTATCCGGCTTTATACCACGCTTCGCCTTTCTCACTTCCTCCACGTACGTGCGGGTATGCCAGAACGATACCTTTCACTGCAAGCGCATTTTCCCTCACACTGAAATAAGGTGTTGCACTGATGCCATAAGCACCATACGCATCCATAAAACAAACATTGGAACCATCCATTTTAATACCTTTTTTATGAACGATTGAAAGCGGTATCATAACACCATCATGCCCTTTTACTTCCACTTCTTCTGTTACCAAATCCTGGTATGCCTGGGGATAAACCACCGGTTTATTGAAGCTGCTTGCAGTAAATACATCGGTTGATGCATCGTAATTAAATTCAGTATAAGGTTTGTTCCAGGATGTAATTCCTACCAGGCAATTATTGGACTTTGTATCAAAACAGGTTACACCAACCGTACCGGAAAAAGGCAGCTTTACTACGCTGGTTTTCTTTGTTGCAAAATTATATTTTGAGATATAATTATTAATACCATCACTATAGGTAATAAACATATAATCTTTCGAATAGGTTATGCCCTCAATCGTTTTATCAGCTTGTTCAGCAGCAACTGTTAGTGCATTATTCCAATCTGGTTTTTTTAAACTCGTTGCAACTACTTTATAATTTTTAGCATTATTATAAGTGATGGCATATATATCATCATCTTTAATCACAATGCCGCGAACAATTTTATCGGCAGGCGTACATAACACTTTCCAGTTTATTTTTTTTGCATTGAATTCACCTATCGGAGCATAATTTATCTTCATTTCATTTTGCACACTTCCTTCCCCGGAAAATACATAATTCTTTGAGTCTTCACTCAGAAATGCAAATGGATAAACACCTGGATCTATTTTCAATTCAGGATAACTTTCATTACTGAAGTAATCCATGTCAGTGCTGATTGCTGCACCTAATGAATGCAGTTTTGTTTTCGGACTCAGCCTGGAAGAAGGATCTTTACTGTCAGCAGACCTGATCCACATATACATGAATGATTTGTTATCGAAGGCCCAGCCACCAAAGCCGGCATTGGCAGGAATAACATCTTTTAAAAACTCTTTTGTATCTACATCCAGCACTTTTATGATGGATACTTCGGCACCGTCTTCTGCATAAGCAATGGCTAATTTTTTTCCATCAAAGCTTGGTGATATGCTTTGTACAGAAAGCGTTTTACCGGGAACATAAGTTGTAGGATCGAAAAGCAGTTTCTCTTCGCCATTTACGCCTTGCCGGTAGTAAACTTTACCTACATTTTCACCAGGCATTGTTTTACGATAGAACAGCCTTCCGTTTTCATAACTGAAGCTATTTATTACAGCCGGGCGAAGTTTATCCAACGCTTTCCATTCAGCAATAAGTTCATCTCGGCCATTGAGCTTATTCAACATTGAATCAGTGTAAGTAGCCTGTTGTTTAAACCAGGTTTCTACTTCAGGCGTTTCAATGTGTTCCAGCCAGCGGTAAGGGTCGTGATAGGTCACGCCAAAATAATTGTCCGTACTATCTGCTGTTTTCGTAGCTGGATAACGTAATTGAGCAGGTGCTGATAAAAAAGTAATCAGTGTGCAAAAGATAATAATCGCTGTTCTCATAATTGATAATTGTTTTTTGATTAAAGATCGTTTTATTATGGTTGGTTTTGTACTATTGATTTTGCTTTTAGTTCTCTGATTAAATTTCAAATACGACTGATTGTTCTTGAGGAATTTTTATTAAAATTTTCCTGATCAAATTTATTTTATTGAAATAAAAACGATGGCATGGAATGACTTGAAACTATTGGCCAGAAGTTGTTATAAAGCAGACCGATTTCTTCTGTTAAATTTCCTCGAATTGATTTTGATCTCATGCGTTTTTGTATAAGCAGGGTTAAATAAATAAGGAAACTATTTAGAATGATAATTCTTAATTTTGGGAGGATACAAATATAAGGATTCAGCCTAAGTGTTACTGAAATAATTAAGTAAAAATCAACCTAATCAAAGGAAATGCGTTTTAGTGCATTGTTGGAATTATTTTAAAACAAGGAGGAATGTTTAACTGTTTTTTTAATGGTTTACCTGTTATAAAACATTCGCATTATAAATAAATACCCGTTACCAAAGCCACTACACAAAGTATTGCAAGCATGATCAGCAATGGTGTTATAAATTTAAACCAGGCCTTCACACTCACATTTACCATGGCCAATGATGGAAGAACCAGTCCTGTTGGTGTGAGGAACGACATCAGGCACATGCCATACATGTAGGAATTTACAATTTCCCTTCCCGGTATGTTTACAATAATGGCCAATCCTCCAATGATTGGCATGGTTAATACCGCCATGCCCGATGATGATTGTATAAAAATGGAGAATACAAAATAAAACAACAGCAATCCGAGTATAAAAAATGCAGGTTGGATACCAGCAACGATCTTTGTTGCTGAAAAAAGAATGGAATCGCTGATATGCCCATCGTTTAATATGATGGTAACAGCTCTTGCTACTCCAACAATAAATGCAACTGAAAGTAAACTTGCGGCACCTTTAATAAATTCTTCTATAAAAACTTTTTCATTTACCCTGCCAATAATTGCAATAAGAATTGCTGAGCCAAGGAAAAGGGTTGACATTTCTGTTGTCCACCAATCTAAAAAAACCACACCGGCAATCATAGAAAGAAATGTAGCGATGTAAATAAATAACATCAGTTTCGATCTGCCATCAAGTACAGGAGCTGCTGCATCATTGTTTATTGTCAACTCGTAGGGAGGTTTTACTACTCCATCTATTTTATAAACGAGGGAAGCGGCAGGATCCTTTTTTACTTTGGCAGCATATCTTAGGATATACCAAACCGTTAGCCCGGTAGAAATTCCCCAAACGGCCAACCTTTCCAGTAGTCCATCCATCCAGTTAATGCCTGCTGCATTGGAAGCAAGTATGGTAGAAAAGGGGTTAGAAAATGCAGCCATCGCACCAACGGAAGTTCCACCAAAAATGATTGCCAATGGTACCAGCAGGTCATAGCCGGCAGCAAGAAAAAGCGGCACTAATATGGGATAAAAAACAAGCGCTTCTTCGGCCATTCCGTAGGAGCCTGCGAAAAAGCAAAATATAATGGTAAGAATAGCAATCAATAATTGTTCACGGCCTTTCATCCTGTAAGCAAGCCATGAAATGCCTTTTATCATAGCACCGGTTTTTTCAAAAACAAACATAAATCCGCCGATAATCAAAATAAACAAAATGATATCGATACCATCCATAATTCCTTTAACGGGGGCCTGTAAAATATTAATGAAACCCTGGCCATTTCTTTTCTGCGGTGTGAATGTACCGGGAACGGATACAGGCTTTCTGATATCGCCTTTAATAAATTTCTCAACAGGTATATGAATGTCAAGACTGTCCAATGTTTTTTGTGTAAGCGGAAGAGTTACTTCACTGCTGTCGGATGTGATGCTAAACGATTGGCCGTTCACTGCGAGTTTATGATATTGTCCTGCGGGTATGATCCAGGTGCACGCTGCAGCCAGTATGATTACAATCATCAATATGGGGATGGGACCGGGTAATGCTTTTTTATTGGGCATATGGTTGATTTATTTTTCTAATTGCTAATGCAAAGACCTCACCCCAACCCTTTCCGAAGGAGCGGGGCAAGAACCGCTCAAAAAAAATTCTTTTAAAAAAAAATTTAACATAAGGATGTTTATAGATTATCTTTTTTTTGAGTTGCTAGTTGAATTTTTTTATTCTTAAACTTACTCATTAAAAAGTAGATCACGGCAAGTGCAACAATAAATATAGAGCTGCCAATAATTTCTTGTTTGGATAAATGAGAAAGCAACCAGATAATGGTTACTGTAGCCAGTATAGGAACGGTAATTCCACCGGGAATTTTAAATCCTTTTTCATTAGAGCCGGATTTTTTAAAACGAAGTTTAATAGTAGCTAGTACTACGCCGAGATAGATCAGCAATGTGGCGGCAGTAGATAAAATGAGCAATTGTTTCAGCACACCAAATACAGCAAATAAAAATCCCAGCCCGGTATAAACGGCAATGGCTACATGCGGGGTTACATATTTTGGATGAACCTTTGCAAGCGCTTTAGGTAATATACCATCTCTGGCACCTGCAAATAAAACCCTGGGAATGGCGAGTATTTCACCGCTGATACCACCAAGCATGGATACAGCAGTACCTGCAACTACCAATGTAGTTCCGAAACTTCCAAAGAGTATATTTGAAACAGCTGCGAGCGGTGCATCTTTAACGGCAATTAAACCGTCACCCAACACACCCTGGGATACAAGTTGAATAGCAATATAAAGCAACACAACAAATGATAATCCCGATAAAATCCCTAAAGGAACTGTTCGTGACGGATTTTTAAATTCTCCACTATTGGTAACAGCTGTTTCAATACCACAAAATGCAAAAATTAATAACAGGGAAGCGCTCCCTACATTATTAAATGTGAGCGCATATTTCCAATGAAGGTTTGCAAGCGAGATATGCCCTGTACCAAATCCAATGAGCAATAACAGTGGAATAAGTTTTGCAAAAGTTGTAAATACAATAAACCGCAGGCCATACTTTGTG
>JBDTLP010000187.1:0-5053 GCA_039934735.1 Ferruginibacter sp.
AGCCTGAATTGTTTTGAAGTAGGTACAACACCTACAGCATTTTTTACATCATTAAAATCATTTAACGGAGTGATGTTATAATGCTTCAATTCAAACTTGAAATTATCAAGTGGATGTCCGCTCATATACATGCCCGTTACTTCCTTTTCAAAATCAAGTTCTTCTACCAGTTGCCATGGCTGGCAGGGAGAAATTTTTGGAGGAACAATATCAGGCATTTGTAAATCACCAAACAATGTATTAGATGCATTTACAGATTGTGCCTGGAAAACAGCTCCAAATTTTATAATTTTTTCCAATGAAACGGCATCGCCCGGTGCCTGGTAAAAATATTGGGCACGGTGAATTTCTTTAAAGCAATCAAAGGCACCACTGTAAACAAGGCTTTCCAATGATTTTTTATTTACAGAACGCAGGTTTACTCTTTTTACAAGATCATAAACGTCTTTAAAATGGCCATGCTTGTTTTTTTCTTCAATGATATTATCAATAGCGGCTTCTCCCACACCTTTAAGCCCACTAAAACCAAAACGGATTTCACCTTTTTTATTCACAGCAAAACCACTTTGTGATTCATTGATATCAGGGCCAAGTACGGTTAGTCCCATGCGTTTACATTCTTCCATGAAGAAAGTGATCTTATCTATACTGCCTGCATGATTCAATACAGCAGCCATGTATTCACTTGAATAGTGTGCTTTAATATAAGCAGTCTGGTAGGCAACAAAAGCATAACAGGTAGAATGAGATTTATTAAATGCATATTGTGCGAATGCTTCCCAATCCTTCCATATTTTTTCAAGCTTATCTTTCGGGTGTCCCTTGGCGGTAGCACCATCAATAAACTGTACTTTCATTTTATTCAGTACGGCAATTTGTTTTTTACCCATTGCTTTACGCAATACGTCAGCATCACCTTTACTAAAGCCAGCAAGTTTTTGTGAAAGTAACATCACCTGTTCCTGGTAAACGGTAACACCATATGTTTCTTTAAGGTATTCTTCCATGTCGGCAAGGTCATATTCAACTTTCTCACGTCCATGCTTACGTGCAATAAATTGAGGAATATAAGACATCGGGCCCGGACGATACAAGGCATTCATCGCAATAAGATCATCAAATTTATCCGGCTTTAATTCACGCAGGTATTTTTGCATACCCGGGCTTTCAAACTGGAATGTCGCATTGGTATCACCTTGTTGATAAAGTTTATAAGTCTGCGGATCATTAAGAGGAATTTCATCGATGGCGATTGATATTCCATGATTTGTTTTGATGAGTTGTAGTGCCGTTTTTAAAATGCTTAATGTTTTTAATCCAAGAAAGTCCATTTTAATAACGCCTGCTTCTTCAATAGAACCACCTTCAATCTGTGTTAACCAAAGTTCAGATTCTTTTGAAGTGGCAACAGGTAATAATTCTGTAAGGTCTTTTGGTGCAATGATGATGGCAGATGCATGTATGCCTGTATTTCTTACAGAGCCTTCCAGTATTTCTGCTTCATGTAAAATTTTACTATTAAGATCATTGCCTGCATATAATTCACGCAATTTTTTTGCATTCTCAATATCTTCTCCCTGTAATTGTTCTTTTTCTTCCAATGATTTTTCACCATTCTTTGCTTCTTTTATGGTGAATGGTGCGTGCAATAATCTTTTCAAATTAATGCCCGGCCTTTCAGGAACTAATTTTGATATCGCCCTGCTTTCAGCAATAGGAAGATCCATTACACGTGCCACATCCGCAATACTTGATTTAGCAGCCATCGTACCATACGTTATGATCTGTGCTACCTGGTTCTTTCCATATTTCTGAACAACGTAATTCAACACTTTTTGCCTGCCTTCATCATCAAAGTCAGTATCAATATCCGGCATTGATTTACGTTCAGGATTTAAGAACCTTTCGAAAAGTAAATTATATTTTATCGGATCAATGTTGGTGATGCCAATGCAATAAGCAACGGCACTTCCCGCAGCAGATCCACGCCCCGGGCCAATGAATACGCCCATATCTCTTCCTGCTTTAATGAAATCACTAACAATTAAAAAGTAACCGGCAAAACCCATCTTGCGGATGATACCCAATTCAAACTGTAATCTTTCTTCACTTTCAGGCGTTAATATTTTATAACGTTCTTTGGCGCCGCTCCAGGTAAGATGTTCCAGGTAATCATCCTGCGATTTAAAATTGGAAGGCACTTCAAAGAATGGTAATAAGATCTCTCTCTTTAAATTAAGCAGGTCTATTTTATCAACAACCTCATTGGTATTATCAATGGCTTCCGGCAGATCATGAAAGACCTTTGTCATTTCTTCTGTGGTCTTTAAAAAGAACTGGTCATTAGGAAATGCAAAGCGTTTGTTCTTTGTCATGACATCATCATCGCTGAATTCACGCAGGGCAGGAGTGCTCTGCTTTTCGCCGGTGTTGATGCATAACAGGATATCATGCGCATTAAAATCCTGTTGATCCACATAATGCGAATCATTGGAGGCAATCACTTTTACATTATACTTCTTAGCAAATTTTAAAAGTGATAGATTTACTTTTTCCTGTTCGGGTAGGCCATGCCGTTGTAGCTCTACATAATAATCTTCCTGGAAAATATTCAACCACCATTTAAATTCATTCTCACCTTCTTCTTCTCCTTTTTTCAGGATCGTTTGCGGAACCAGGGCGCCAAGACAACAAGTCGTTGCAATAAGACCTTTGTGGTATTTATGAATGAGTTCTTTATCAATGCGTGGATACTTGCTATACATTCCCTCTATATAACCCAGTGATGTAAGTTTTACCAGGTTTTTATATCCTTCTTCATTCTTCGCCAGTAATATCTGGTGATGCCTTGGATCTTTTTCATCCTTGCTGAAATTTTTGCGGGTACGGTCAGTCGTTATATAAAATTCACAGCCAACGATTGGCTTTACTTTGGGTTTGCCATTTGCATCCAGGTTATTGTAAGCTTCTTTTACAAATTCAAAAGCACCAAACATATTTCCATGATCGCTGATGGCAAGCGCAGGCATTCCATCAGCAATCGCTTTTTTATAGAGATTTTTTATAGATGCTGCTCCATCGAGCAAAGAATATTGTGTGTGAACGTGTAAGTGAGAAAATTTCATGATCCTGGAAATAGCTTTATGACGATTAAAATAAGGGCAAAAGAACATTCATTTAAATGTAAATAGGCCGGGTACAAATTTCGTTAAAAAAAGGGGTAAGAACTTTCATAGTTTTCCCCAATGTGGAAACTGTTGAATATAAAAAATACTCAGCCTGGGATAAAATATTCCATTTTCCGGGTCATATCCCACAATTACACTCACGCAGCACCCCTCATTTTGTGAAAGAAATACCCCTCTTACTGGCTTGGGAATTGCCAAATTATTAGTAGAGCGATAAGTAATACAGAAAAATAAAGTTGTCGCTTTTATGCTTACCCATTAAAAAAAGTACCATGAAAAAATTATGTAAAATCGCAGAATTAGGAATGCTTGATATGTTATTCGAAATGAAAAACCCACTTACTAATATCATGCTTTGCCTTGAAGTATTTGAATCAGGCATAGAAGAGAAGGATACAAATTTTTATTATAACATCATAAAAAACAGTGCCATCGATATAGAATCATCTATAAAAGAACTGTGTGCTTCATTTCATAACCTTGGTTTTAGCCTGGCAATAGCACCCGAAGAGCCGCTAACAGCCAAAGAAAAAAAAGCATTGAAAAAATTGGTAAGCGTGAAGTAGCGCAGAATGTTAAGCAATGTATTTTTTGATCGTTTCTTTAAGCACTATTATATCAAAAGGCTTTTCAATATATCCATTGGCCTTGATTTTTTTACTTATTTCACTGATCTCTGCATTGGCTGAAAATACAATAACAGGAATGTGTTTTGTTGAAGGATTTTCTTTTATTATGGTAATGGCTTTCTCACCACCGATCACAGGTATCCATAGATCCATTAAGATAATAGCTGGTTTAAGAAGATCAATATCGGTGAGCACATTTTCACAACGGGATAAGGTTTCTACACGATAATCAATTTCTCCCAGGATTGCCTTGCACAAAAATAATATTTCCTGATCATCATCATAAATTAAAACTACTTTTTTCGTATTCATATGTTAAGTCAAAATAAGATCAGTAAAAATATTTGTTTTGTAAGCGTAGTTATTTTTTTTCTGCCGGCAATGAAAAAGAAAATGTACTTCCTTTCCCCATCTCACTTTCTGCCCATAATTTGCCATGATGACGCTCAATAATTTCATGACAGATAAATAATCCTATACCCAATCCCTGGAACTGTACTGCATGATCTTCTACGCGGTAATACCTGTCGAATATTTTTTCAAGATGATGTTTGGGTATGCCTATGCCATTGTCTTTTACAGAAACAATTATTTCATTATTTGCCTGTTGCACTTCTATTAGAATTTTCCCTGCATCGGGCGAATATTTTATCGCATTTGTCAATAAATTAATTAACACCTGCTGAATCCTGTCTCTGTCACCAGTCATTTTTAATTTTACGGTTCCTTTTTTTATAAGTGTATGCTTTGGAGAAGAATATTGCATATCCTCCACCGTATTACTGACCATTTCATTAAAATCGAAAGTAGTAATGTTATAATTTAATTTGCCATACTGTATCTTACTTACATCGAGTAGTTCAGTGATCAGTTCATTGAGCCTTGTAACGGACTGGCTTGCTTTCGTAGCATAAAGCCTTGCGGTTTCATCGCTTTTGTCCAGCGACATTTCAAGCAATTGTAAATATGCTTTTGCAGTTGTAAGCGGCGTTTTCATTTCATGGCTTGCAATACTGATGAAGTCATCTTTTTTCTGTTCTTTTACAAGTGCCGCATTTCTAACCAGTGTAATGTCATCCAATGCCAGTAATATCAACTGTTCCCCATTTTCCCTGCTTATAGGCTGCATATTGAAAGAGATGATGCGTTCCCCGATGAAAGGAAATGTAAAAGTTATTTCCACTTCTATCATCTTTTGTTGTTCTTTCTGGATCTTGTAAAGCTCTTTACGCAGGC
>JBDTLP010000188.1:0-4996 GCA_039934735.1 Ferruginibacter sp.
CGACGGGGGTCAGTTTCATTTGGCGGGAGGGGGTCAATTTGCGTGGATTTTCCACCCATATCACTACTTACTTTTTTATCGAGGATTTTTGCGTAGTGCTGTGTTGTTCTTAAGCTTTTATGGCCCAACATTTTGCTTACTGACTCTATTGGAACATTGTTTGACAGCGTAACAGTGGTCGCAAAGGTGTGGCGAGCTATATGAAAGGTTAATTCCTTTTCAATCCCACAGCAAATAGCAATTTCTTTTAGATAGGCATTCATTTTTTGATTGCTTAATACTGGCAGTAATGAAGAATCACTTATTGCTTTCGGGTGTTTTTTGTATTTTTCTACGATGTCTAATGCTTGCGGTAACAGGGGGATATGTGATGGTGTATCTGTTTTTTTGCGATGTGTGTGAATCCAGTAATTACCATCTATCCCGACAACGATATTTTGTTGAGTTAGAAATTTAGCATCAATGTAAGCCAAACCGGTATAACAACTGAATATAAAAATATCCTTCACCTGGTTGAGGCGATCCATTTTGAATTCTTTTTCATGAAGGGTTTGTAATTCTTCTTCTGATAAAAATGTTCTTTCTACTTCTTTGATTTTTGATTTGAAATTTATGAATGGATCTTTATTAAGCCATCCATTAGATAAGCAAGTGCGAATTATTTTTCTAAAATTTTTGATGTATTTAACTGAACTATTATTGTTGCAATTTTTTACAGTGCGTAAATAGAAATTGAAATCTGCTATAAAGGGATGGTCAAGTTTTCTTATGTCTATGTCGGAAACAGCCAACTTCCACTTCATAAATTCAACAACATGTTTTAAGGTGGTCTCGTAACGGGTGAGAGTGGAAGGTGCAAATTCCTTGCCTACTAACTGAGCAAATTCTTTGTTATGATGTTCAAAAATTGTAACAAGCATTCTGGCTCTTTCGCTCTTACCCGATAGCTTATTTTTAATAGCTTCTGCAGTAACAGGTAAGTCATTTTGGATTAGGTCATTTTGGAATGAATAGACTTTTGTGACAATACCATCTAAATATGCATTCAGTATTCTAACGTCTTCTTTTTTACCAATCATTCTACCTGACTCACTGTTCCAAAGATTTGGATCACACTCACGCTGGACTGAAAATTCTGCTCTTAGTCCGTTAAGGGTTATGCGAAGATAGATCGGCTGTGGTCCTAGTTTGTATTGTTTTGGCTTCCTCAATTGGAAGAGTAATTTGAATGAATTACTCATATTCGGGAGTTTGATTGTGTAGTAAAATATTGAGATATAAATTTACGAAAAATGAATGAGCAAAACAAGATAAAATGTAGTAAAATCAATGGTTTCAGAAGAAGTTCGGGAGTCATTATTTGTCTTAAAAATACTCCCGAATTACTCACCAAGAACATGAAAAATTTGAATGTTTTGATTGATTTATAAAAAGCAAAAAAGCTATAATCATTTAGATCATAGCTTTTTAATTCATTTTGAAATTGTAAAAGTGGAGCTGCAGGGAATCGAACCCTGGTCCAAACATACCCGTCATAAGCTTTCTACATGTTTATTAATGCATTGATTGTCGGGAAAACAGCCGGGGCAAAACGAACCAACTATTTCCGTAGAAGAATATTCTTAAGTAACCGTCACTTCATTCGGTTACAGCATCCCACTTTTTTTTGAGTCGGCGGCGAAACTGCTAGCAGGAAGAGCTGTTCAGCGGCCCTAATGGATACTTAATTAATAATTAAGCAGCCATGGCATACGAAGTATTGCCATTTGAAAGTTTGAATATTCAGATTTAAGTGCTAATTATCCAACGCACTACATGCTTACACTTACAAAGAACTATGCTGTCAAAACCGGTCAGCCCCAAAATATGTATGAAGTATGATCTAAGATGTTTGATATACAGATACAATGTGCAAAAATACGAAACAACTTTGGCAAAGTCCGGAAGATGTTTTAAATATTATGGTTTTGCAGGATTTTGCCAAAGTTTCAAAATGGGAAAGTAATTGTGAAGGAAGTTAAAAGAAATGTTCAAAATACAACGTACGATGTTCAATGCTCATGTGAAGCTTTCCGAATATTGAACATCGTACGTTGTATTTTGAATATTTCTTCTGAAGCCAACAAATGTATTTAACCACATTACACTCATTCACTTTAAATTTGTGATTTATAGCTAATTTTTTTTAATGGATCCAAAGACGATTTATACAAGCAGGCTGTCGGCATTAAAAGCTCAACAAAAAAAACTCCAACAAAAAAAATCCGTTTTTGGGATTTTGAGATTTGGCGCTATAGCAGCCATCATCGCGGTATTTTATTTTTTATGGTCACTTGGAATGGTATATGTTTTTTTTGTAGCAATATTATTGTTGATCGTTTTTGTCTGGCTCATATATAATGATCTTGCTAATAAGGCAGCTATAAAACATGTGGGGCATTTGATAGCTGTTAATGAAGCAGAAGTAAAAGCATTGGATGGTCACTATCAACATTTTCACAATGGTGATTCGCACCTGCCAAAAAATCATTTGTATGCATCTGATATAGATATTTTTGGGCATGCATCGTTGTACCAGTTTTTAAATAGAACCAGTTCGGATATGGGTGCTGGTCAGTTGGCGCATTGGTTACTTAATCCGGCAACGGCAGAAGAAATATTATCAAGACAAAATGCAATAAAAGAACTTTCAAAAAAAATATTATGGCGACATGAACTGCAGGCATACGGCAACGAAAGCAGTATTAAGATGGTCACCTACCAACGCTTACAGCAATGGATACACGAACCTACCTTGTTCTTACAATTCAAACACTGGAAATGGCTGAGGATTGTACTTCCTGCAATTTCTATTTCAATTGTAACCGCAGCATTGTCGGATCTTATACCAATGAGTTTTATGTACCTCACGCTTTTGATATTTGCTGCAATTGCTTACCAGATAAATAAAATTGTATCTCCATTGCATGATAAATTATCAAAGATCGTTGATGAGATAGAAGTTTTATCAGAAAGCGTAATGCTTATTGAAAAAGAAAAATTTGAATCACCACTTTTAGTTCAGTTGCAACAAAAATATCATCCTGGTAAAATGCATGCATCAATTGCTATCAGGCATTTGAAAAAGATTCTCGACAGGCTTGACTTAAGGTATAATATCGCAGTATCTGCACCACTTAATTTGTTATTGCTATGGAATCTGCAACAGGCACTCGACCTGGAGAAATGGAAACAGGAACATGCAGCCGATGTTGAGAATTGGTTCAAGGCACTTGGTGAAATAGAAGCATTGAATAGTTTTGCTACCATACATTTTAATAATCCTGCGTGGTGTTTTCCTGTATTGGTGGAAAAATATTTTTTCATTGAAGCCACGGAACTAGGACATCCTTTGATCAGTGAAAATAAACGTGTAAATAACTTTATAAAGATCGATGCAAAGGCAGAGATCATGCTGGTAACAGGAAGCAATATGGCTGGCAAAAGTACCTACCTGCGAAGTGTAGGTGTAAATGTTGTGCTGGCCATGGCAGGAGCACCCGTTTGTGCGGCCGCATTTAAATTGTCGCCGGTTCAATTGGTAAGCAGTATGCGTATTGCTGATAATCTTGAGGAAAGTACTTCTACTTTTTATGCTGAATTGAAAAAATTAAAAACAGTTATTGATAAAGTAAATAATAAAGAAGAGATATTTATTTTACTCGATGAGATCCTTCGTGGCACCAATTCGCTCGACCGGCATACAGGCTCTGTGGCATTGATCAGGCAACTTATCAAACAAAAATCGGCAGGCATTATTGCCACGCACGACCTGGCACTTGCAGATATTAAAAATGAATTTCCCGCCAATATTTTAAATTATCATTTTGATGCACAGGTTGAAAAGGAGGAGCTCTTCTTTGATTATAAATTAAAACCTGGCGTTTGCGAAAGCCTGAATGCCTCCATTCTCATGAAAAAAATCGGCATAGAACTCTAAAGATGTAAGATGTAAGATTTAAGATAAAAGATGTGATTTAAGATAGGTTTGTTTAAAATTAAGCCCGCCAAATCTTAAATCTTAAATCTTAGATCATACATCATAAATCATACATCTGACCTATCTTTGCGCCCTTTATGAAATACATCAACGAGATAAACAGGCGTAAGACATTTGCCATCATTTCACATCCGGATGCGGGCAAGACCACGCTTACAGAGAAGTTTCTTTTATTTGGCGGTGCTATACAAACAGCCGGTGCCGTTAAAAGCAATAAGATAAAAAAGCATGCTACCAGTGATTTCATGGAAATTGAAAGACAGCGTGGAATAAGTGTGGCTACCAGTGTGATGACTTTTGAATATGACGGGCATTTGATCAACCTGCTTGATACACCAGGCCACAAGGATTTTGCGGAAGATACTTACCGGACTTTAACTGCTGTAGATAGTGTTGTATTGGTGATTGATAGCGTAAATGGGGTAGAGGCACAAACCCGGAGATTAATGGAAGTAATTGCGATGCGCAATACGCCTGTGATCGTGTTCATTAATAAAATGGATCGTGATGGTAAAAATCGTTTTGATCTTTTGGAAGAAATCGAAAATGAATTGAAGATACAGTTGCATCCAATGACGGTTCCGATCAACAGTGGTAAAGATTTTAAAGGCGTGTATGATCTTCATAAAAAAAGCCTGGTACTTTTTACAGCAGGTACAAAGGCAAATGATGAGGATGTTTTAGAGATCAAAGATTTGAATGATAAATTATTAGATGCAAAAATCGGAGAAGCCAATGCCAATACATTGCGGGAAGATGTTGAATTGATCGATGGCGTTTATGGTGAATTAAATATCGATGATTATCTCACAGGAAAAACAGCACCGGTATTTTTTGGTAGTGCTGTAAATAATTTTGGGGTAAAAGAAATGCTGGATACTTTTATTCGCATTGCACCTACACCAAGGCCAAGGCACACAACTACCCGTGACGTGGAGCCGCAGGAAGATAAATTCA
>JBDTLP010000189.1:0-4983 GCA_039934735.1 Ferruginibacter sp.
CAGCGAATATCAAAATAATTTGTTGAAAAAAAAACTTTTTATTCACTTGTTTTTTCCGGCGTAACCACAGTATGGCGTTTTTAAAAAAAATATTTTTTCATAAGAGCTATACTGGTCTTGACTGAGACATGAATATACCCATTAAAATGCCGTTTATAAAAAATATTTGAAAAAAAAGAATTATACACATTCTTCTAAATCTGCATGGAATTTTTGGATGTCTTGTCTAATTAAATCCTCCATTTTTTATGGTGAAAACAACAGCATTTTTTTCATTAAATAGGTCTACATTTGTGATTAAATTTTTTTTATGAGCTATGAACTTACAGGTAAACTGGTAATAAAATATGATACCGTACAAAAGACAGAATCTTTCAAAACCAGGGAGTTTGTTGTAGAGAAATCAGATGACATTAACGGCAGAACGATCGTTAACTATGCAAAGTTCCAATGCGTACAGGATAAAACCGGCATTGTTGACAGGGTAAATGTGGGCGATGAGATAAAAGTTTATTTCAACATCAAAGGAACAAAGTGGGAAAAAGAAGGTAAACTGAATTATTTTACTAATCTTGATGCATGGCGCATTGAGCAATTGCTACAACCAGGCGGTAAAGCAGACAATGATTATTTAGAGCCATTGGATACATTCTCATCTACTGCTCCGGATGCAGTTGACGATTTGCCTTTTTAAGGTTTAATACGTTTAATAAGTTTAAAAGGTTTAAGAGGTTTTATCAACTTTTTAAACCTTTTAAACTTATTAAACCTCTTAAACTTTTTTTGTTTTTAGGATAATACCTAACACTATGCAACAAAATTTATCTCTCCGTCTATTACCATCAGAGGCTGCAGATGATCTATCTATTAAAAAAAAGATCGCAGCGTCGGTCTCCAAAAAAATATCCGAGATCAGTGGCTTTCATATAGTAAAAAGATCCATTGATGCCCGTGGAAAAAATGTGCTCTTCAATCTTTCACTTACTGTTTTTATCAATGAACCTTTTCATGAGCGGACTCTTCAGCAATTTTCTTTCAGGGATTGTACCAATGCCTCTAAAAAAGTGATCATTATTGGTGCAGGGCCCGCAGGTTTATTTGCTGCCCTTACATTTTTAGAAGCAGGTATTCAACCCATCATTTTAGAAAGAGGTAAAGATGTAAAATCACGCAGGCGTGATCTTGCATTATTAAACCGGGAAGGAATTGTAAACCCCGAAAGCAATTATTGTTTTGGTGAAGGTGGCGCAGGAACTTACAGCGATGGAAAATTATACACCCGAAGCAATAAACGAGGCGATATCAATAGGATATTGAATTTATTTGTTCGCTTCGGTGCATCAGAAAATATTTTATTTGATGCACATCCTCATATTGGTACCAATAAATTACCAGTTATTATTACCGCCATGCGCCAATTGATCATTGATCATGGTGGCAAAGTAATTTTTGAAAAAAAAGTAATTGATATCACCTGTAAGAATGATCAAATTGTATCGGTAATAACTTCTGATGATGAAGTTCATGTTGCCGACGCATATATACTTGCAACCGGCCACTCTGCCAGAGATATCTTTGAATTGCTTCATAAAAAAAATATTCTCATCGAAGCAAAGCCTTTCGCACTTGGTGTTCGTGTTGAACATCCACAATCTTTTATTGATCGTGTTCAATATCATTCAGCGATCAAAAATGAATTTTTACCTCCTGCATCTTACAGTCTCGTTGAACAGGTAAATGGCAAAGGCGTTTTTTCATTTTGTATGTGCCCAGGCGGAATCATTGCTCCTGCATCAACATCGCCAGGTGAAATAGTTGTAAATGGATGGAGCCCATCAAAAAGAAATAATCCATTTGCCAATAGCGGCATGGTAGTTACTATTAGTACGGAAGATGCATTGATGGCAACTAAGCATTTGAAAACAACTGCCGACGATCCTTTGTTATTTATGCATTTTCAAAAAATGATTGAACAAAAAGCTTTTGAATCTGGTGGCGGCAACATGGCTGCACCTGCACAAAGAATGGTTGATTTTTCTGAACGTATTGTTTCATCATCCTTGCCTGCAAATTCATATTTACCTGGATTAATGCCGGCCGACCTACAAACTGTTTTACCAACATTTGTGTACGATGTACTTGCAAAAGGATTCAAAGCATTTGGAAAAAAAATGAAAGGCTATTATACCAATGATGCCAATGTGGTGGCTACAGAAAGCCGCACATCTAGCCCTGTACGTATTCCAAGAGATGCTGAAACCTTAGAGCATCCTCAATATAAAAATTTTTATCCCTGTGGGGAAGGTGCTGGCTATGCAGGTGGTATTGTAAGTGCGGCGATGGATGGGGAGAATGTTGCTGGAAAACTAATTTGGAAATTAATCAATTTGGAAATTTGAAAATTGACATTGAGATAAACGAGAAAATTTCGTTTCCAATAAGTGATCATATCATTACTTAAATAGTAGAGCGATCATCTCCCTAAATTCATTTGGTCTTCATTTCCAAATTTCCAAATTGGCTAATTTCCAAATTTCTCTCTTAGAATCAATATTTCCTTTTATACCTTTACGCATTAATAAGAAAGATACATGAACATATTAGAGTTACACAACCTCAAAAAATATTTCGCTACACAAAAAGCCGTTGATGATATCAGCTTCAATATTGAACAGGGAGGCATCTTTGGATTGCTTGGGCCCAATGGCGCCGGTAAAACAACATTGCTTAGGATGATCACGGGTATTTTTTATCCTGATAGTGGCGAAATCATTTTGAATGGAAAAAAATTCGATGCACTTAATGATGCGTTTAATATTGGTTATATGCCCGAAGAAAGAGGCTTGTATAAAAAAATGAAAATTGGCGAACAGGCTTTGTACCTGGCAAGATTAAAAGGAATGAGCAGGGCTGATGCGATGACAAGTATAAAAAAATGGTTTGTAAAATTTGAAATGGAAACCTGGTGGAATAAAAAAGTAGAGGACCTTAGTAAAGGTATGAGCCAGAAATTGCAATTTGTTACAACGGTTTTGCATCAACCAAAATTAATTATACTGGATGAGCCCTTCAGCGGACTTGATCCTGTAAATGCCAATCTTATTAAAGATGAAATTTTTAATTTGGCGAAAAGTGGCAGTACAATCATCTTCAGTACACATCGTATGGAACAGGTAGAAGAAATATGCGATCACATTGTATTGGTAAATAAAGGAAATAAAATATTAGATGGAACGGTTAATAAAGTGAAGCAGGATTTTAAAGAGAATGTTTACCAGCTTGGCGCCAATGTTTTACCCGAACATTTAATGACACATATTTTTGAAGTTGTAAAACACCAGCCCGACCGTATCCTTTTAAAATTAAATGATGATACCAGGCCCAATGATGTTTTAAGATATTTCATCAATCAAAATGTGGCCATCAATTCCTTTAATGAATTACTTCCTTCATTGAATGATATCTTCATTAAGCTGGTAGATGGAACTACTGCAGCAAGGCAATTTCAACAAGTAAATTAATTTCCTTTAAAGTAATCTTTATGAATAAAATCGGATTGATCATCGGACGTGAATATTTTACCCGGGTTAAAAAGAAATCTTTTTTCCTTACAACGATACTCGTACCCATTGTTATTGTGGGATTTTATGCGGGTATCATTGCTATCGTTGCAAAAGGAAGTACAGATAAACAATCAATTGCGGTAATTGATGAAGCAAACTTATTTAATGGAAAAGTAGATTCCCTTGATGAAGCGATCAAATTAACGCTTATACAAAATGAATCAGAAAATGATTTTGTAAATAAATACAAAGAAAAAGGCTACAATTCTTTTCTATTCATTCCTGCCATCAATCTTGATTCTCCAAAAAATTTCAGGTTGCATGCGCAGTCATCATCCAGTATGAGTACCAACTCATCACTGGAGGAAATCATTAATAAAGCTGTTCAGAATAAGCGTATGATCGCAAAAGGAATTGATCCTAAGAAATATGAACAAATTGCAGCCGATGTTAAACTTAGAAATATAAATGACACAAAAAAGGGTGGTTCAGAAAGTAGTGTAACAGCAGCCTTAATTGTATCCTATGGCTGTGGCATTTTAATTTATATGATGATGATCATTTATGGCACGCAGGTAATGCGGGGCGTAACAGAAGAAAAAACAAATCGTATTGCTGAAGTAATTGTTAGTTCAGTAAAACCATTTGAATTGATGATGGGAAAAATACTCGGTATTGGGGCTGTTGGACTTACACAATTTGTAATATGGATCATTCTTATGTTCACCTTGAACCTTGCTCTTCCACTTATTTTTCCTGGCATGTTTAGTCACATGAATGAAACAGCAAATAATATGGGTGGTGCATCTAAAGTCGGAGAAATTCTCAATGGCATTGCATCATTGCCGTTATTAAAAATTGCCTGCTCCTTTTTATTTTATTTTATTGGCGGATATCTTACTTATGCATCATTATTTGCGGCCGTTGGAAGTGTGGTGAGTGAAGATCAGCAAGAGGCGCAACAATTGATTTTTCCAATATTAATGCCGATCATACTTGGATTTGTTATTATGACAAAAGCAGTAAATGACCCAAACAGCAGCCTTGCCGTTTTTGGAAGTTTATTTCCTTTAACCTCACCCGTTGTTATGATGGGAAGAATTACTTATGATATACCAACCTGGCAGCTTTTTACTTCCATGATCTTATTAATAGGTTGTTTTTTATTGCTTACCTGGATGACAGGAAAAATATATCGTACCGGCATTTTAATGTATGGAAAAAAACCGAGTTGGAAAGAGATGATAAAATGGGGTTTTAGAAAAGCATAAATGTAAAATGCAGAATATAAAATATAAAATGTAAAAGTTGTGGTTAATAATAATTGAATTTTTATCTTTCATCGAATAATAATTTTAAAAATGCAAAAGTGACCAACAACCTGGTCACTTTTACATTTTACATTCAATATGATATATCG
>JBDTLP010000190.1:0-4868 GCA_039934735.1 Ferruginibacter sp.
ATACTCCTTTGAAAGAAAGGATACGGCGTACAGTATCGGTGGGTTGAGCACCTTTCTGAAGCCAATCCAATGCTTTCTGACGATCGATCTGGATTGTAGCCGGAACGGTCAGTGGATTGTAAGAACCTAATTTTTGAATAAATTTTCCATCACGTGGGGCGCGGGCATCCGCGATAACGATGAAATAGAATGGTCTTTTTTTAGAACCATGTCGTTGCAATCTCATTTTAACAGCCATAAAAAATAGAAATTTTCTTGGTTGTGAATAAATAGGGTTTCTAGCCTTTTAAAAAAGGAAGACGAAGATAAGTACCCTCTCTAAATAATCCAAAATAAATTATTTAAAATTATTGAGTACGAATGTTTTAACGTTTTCCCATCCCGGGCATCATGCGTCCCATTGGCATTTTATTCATCGTTTTCATCATGTCTTTCATTTGCTCAAACTGCTTTAGAAACTGGTTGAGCTCGGCAATATCCTTTCCGCTTCCCTTGGCAATCCGGAGCTTACGGCCTGGGTTGATTAGATCAGGATTGCGTCTTTCTTCCAATGTCATTGAGTTGATCATCGCTTCAATGCCTTTAAAAGCATCGTCATTAATATCAAGATCCTTTATTTGTTTACCTACACCGGGTATCATCGCCATCAGGTCCTTCAGGTTGCCCATTTTTTTGATCTGTTGTAATTGCGTTTTGAAATCCTCAAAATCAAACTGGTTCTTTCGGATCTTTTTTTCAAGTTTTGCTGCTTCGGCAGCATCAAATTGTTCCTGGGCTTTTTCAACAAGGCTCACAATATCACCCATACCTAAAATTCGCTGCGCCATCCTTTCGGGATAAAACACATCGAGCGTGTCCATCTTTTCCCCGCTGCTGCTGAATTTAATTGGTTTGTTTACCGTGTATTTAATAGACAATGCCGCACCACCTCTGGTATCACCATCTAATTTTGTAAGCACAACACCACTAAAATCAAGGCGTTCATTAAAAGCTGCTGCAGTATTTACTGCATCCTGTCCCGTCATACTATCAACCACAAATAAAATTTCCTGTGGATTGATGGCTGCTTTTACATCGGCAACTTCTTTCATCATCACTTCGTCTACTGCTAAACGTCCGGCAGTATCAATGATAATCACATTCTTATTTTTTGTCTTTGCTTCCCTGATCGCATTTTGCACAATGGAAACAGCATCTTTATTTTCTCTTTCACTATAAACATCAACGCCGATCTGTCCTCCCAAAACTTCCAGCTGATCAATCGCCGCAGGACGATAAATATCTGCTGCAACCAACAAAGGAGATTTCCCTTTTTTTGTTTTAAGATAATTGGCAAGCTTACCACTAAAAGTTGTTTTACCACTACCCTGCAAGCCTGCAATTAAAATGATGGCAGGATTTCCAGTAATATTAAATTCACTTTCTTTTCCACCCATCAGTTCTGTCAGTTCATCCTGTACGATCTTAACCATCAACTGGCCAGGACTAACGGCTGTTAAAACTTTTTCACCAAGTGCCTTATCTTTTATCCTATCTGTAAACTCTTTGGCAATTTTATAATTCACATCCGCATCCACCAATGCACGACGAATGTCTTTTATCGTATTCGCAATATTTAGATCCGTGATCCTTCCCTGGCCCTTAATATTTTTAAATGCTGATTCTAATTTTTCACTGAGGTTCTGAAACATGGTTTGAAGTTATTTTATTATTTGAAGTTTCTGAAGAGCTATAAGCTATAAGCTGTTAGCTATAAGTTTTTATAATTTAATTTATTGACTTGTAATTTGCTCAATTATTATTCTAGTATTTGTCTTTTTGCTTGCAGCTTAAAGCTAATAGCTAATAGCTTCTACATGCTAAATGCCGCATCCACAATTTCCGCCTGTTCCTTTGCATGTACTTTTGAATAACCCGTAGCTGTAGCCGCACTTGCCTGCCTGCTGATGATATAAAAATTGATATTCTTTAAATTCATTCTCAGGAAAGTTGCAGCGCCCATATTCTGTGGTTCTTCCTGTACCCAATACCAAATGGCTTTGCTGTATTTTTTATACAAAGCATCCAGTTGATTTTGTGGCAATGGATATATTTGTTCCAGGCGAATGACTGCGACATCATTGCGATTATCTTTTTGCTTTCTTTCTAACAAATCAAAATAAACCTTACCGCTACATAGCAATACCTTTTTTATAGTAGCTGCATCTGTTACTGCTGCATCATCATATATTTCTTTAAACCCTCCATTGCTAAATTCTGAAATATCACTATAGCTCCCGGGATGGCGAAGATTTGCTTTTGGTGAAAACTCGATTAATGGTTTACGGAAAGGCCATGCTAACTGGCGGCGCAATACATGAAAGAAATTTGCAGCAGTAGTAACGTTTGTGATCACCATATTCAATTCTGCGCATTGTTGTAAGAAGCGCTCCATACGGGCACTGCTATGTTCCGGCCCTTGTCCTTCATAACCATGAGGCAATAACATAACGACACCGTTCATACGCTGCCATTTTGTTTCTGATGCTGATATGAATTGGTCGATAATAATCTGGGCACCATTTACAAAATCTCCAAACTGTGCTTCCCAAAGTACCAGTGCATTCGGATTGGCCATGGAATATCCATATTCAAAACCCAATACCGCATATTCACTCAGCAATGAATTAAAAATGCGGAAGGGTGATTGGTTTTCGCTAAAATGATTTAACCTGTTGTATTCTGCGTTCGTGGTTTCATCATACAAAACAGCATGGCGATGACTGAAGGTTCCTCTCTTAACATCCTGCCCGCTCATACGCACATCTTTACCTTCTGTTAAAAGGCTTGAATAAGCAAGCAGCTCTGCTGTTGCCCAATCAATTTTTTGTTGATCAGTATATAATTTTATTTTATCCTGGATAAGCTTTTCTACTTTTTTCAATGGCTTAAAATCAGCAGGCCATTTCATCAAACCATCGAATAATTTTTTCAGTTCATCAGTTTTGATAGCAGTAACAGGCGATGCATTAAAATCTTCTGCCGTTGCCCTGCGAAGACTTTGCCACCATGTTTCTGACTTCTGATAAGTATAAGGTAAAGGGTTTTGTTTTACTTCGTCTAAACGTTCCTGTAACTCTGCCAAAAACTTTAACTCCATTTCTTTGGCAAGTTCTTTTGCATCAGGCTCACCATTCTGAATCAAAAATTGTGTATATACCTCTCTTGGGTTAAGATGTTTATCAATAAGCGCATATAATTGCGGTTGTGTAAACTTAGGCTCATCACCTTCATTATGTCCATGACGGCGATAACAAACCATATCAATAAAAATATCGCTGTTAAATTTCTGGCGATAAAGTGTTGCAATTTCTGCTACTTTAACAACAGCTTCTGCATCATCACCATTTACATGAAATACAGGAGCATGAACCATTGCTGCAACAGAAGTGCAATAATCAGAGCTACGGGCATCATCAAAATCTGTTGTAAAACCGATCTGGTTATTAATTACAAAATGCATGGTACCGCCTGTATAATAACCTTTTAATTTGCTCATTTGTAAAACTTCGTACACGATTCCCTGGCCGGCAACAGAAGCATCACCATGAATCAATACAGGAAGGATTTTGTCATAATCACTATTGTACAATACATCTGCTTTGCTTCTTGCAAATCCAATTACCAATGGATCTACAGCTTCAAGATGAGATGGATTTGGGCAAAGTTTCAAATGGATTTTTTTTCCTGAGGCAGTATCAACATCGCTGCTAAATCCAAGATGGTATTTTACATCACCTGTCCCCATGGTCGTGTCTGGAGTAGCCGTTCCTTCAAATTCTGTAAATATCTGTTCGTATGTTTTACCTAAAATATTTGCAAGTATATTTAATCTTCCTCTATGCGCCATTCCAATTACTACTTCTTCTACGTTGGTTGATGCGGATATATTAAGTATGGCATCCAGCGCAGCGATGGTTGTTTCACCACCTTCAAGACTGAACCTTTTTTGGCCAATGTATTTTGTGTGTAAAAATTTCTCGAACATAACCCCTTCATTTAACTTTTGGAGTATGCGCTTTTTTTGACTGATCTGCACAGGCTGATGCATGGTATTTTCAATGGCATTTGTGAGCCATGCTACCTTTTCTTCGTTCGTGATATACATGAACTGGGAGCCTATATGATTAGTATAAGAATTATTTAGATGAGCGATGATATTTTTAAGTTTTGTTTTACCAAGACTGGCAAACTTCCCCGCTTCAAATTCAGTGTCCATATCTGCATCACTCAAACCAAAATCTTTTAATTCAAGGTTTGCGTGTCTGTCTTTCCTTTCGCGTATAGGATTCGTTTTTGCAATTAAATGTCCCCGTTTTCTATATCCCTGAATGAGGTTGTAAACAGCAAATTCTTTTTCCAGATGACCATCAGGTGATGGAGTAACGCCATTTTGTTTAGTCGGGCCAGGGCTGCTTAATTTTGTTTCTGAAACAGCAAAATCATATCCCTCAAAGAATTTACGCAATTCGGTATCAACACTTTCCGGATCCTTTACAAAATCATTGTATAGATTTTCTATGTAACCTGGGTGGGCATTGGTAATAAATTGAAAATCCTTCATTTTAGCTTACAATTTTATAATATATAGGTGAAATCGGGATGCAAATATCGGCTTTTTGGGTGAATAGGTGAATGGTTGAATAGGTCAATGAGTGAATAATGCTTTAAAATGTTTTAATTTATTTACTCATTCGCTCATTGACCTATTCACTTATTCACTCATTGACCTAAAAAATTTCTGATAAAAAGCACATAATTCAATGTGATTCCCTATCTTTGCAGCCCAAAAAAAGAATTAAATGGCAAATCACTCAGCAACTAAGAAA
>JBDTLP010000191.1:0-4795 GCA_039934735.1 Ferruginibacter sp.
ATGTATTGGGCGGACAAAGAATGCGCATTGTATTAAATGATGAAGAACTTGAAAGTGGCGTACTCAGTTTATTAAAACATTTGCCAGGAAATAAGATCCTGATCGATCATTTCCTTGATCGTTGCCAGGAAGCAGAAATAGATGCCATCTTCGACGGCACTGATTTTCATGTGATGGGACTGATGGAACATATTGAACCTGCGGGTATCCATAGTGGTGATAGTAATGCGGTGCTGCCACAATTCAATCTTACACCATTGGTCGTTCATACTATGGAAGAATATGCAGAGAAGATCGGGCGTGCATTAAATATAAAAGGATTGATCAACATACAGTTTGCCATTAAAGATGGAAATGTATTTGTGATCGAAGCAAATCCAAGAGCATCAAGAACAACACCCTTCATTGCGAAAGCATATCAGATACCATATTTAAATATTGCTACCAAGGTAATGTTGGGTGAAGCGAAGCTCAAAGATTTTAAATTTGAGAAAAAACTAAAAGGCTTTGCGATCAAAGAACCGGTTTTCTCTTTCAATAAATTTCCTGGTGTAAACAAAGAGCTTGGTCCGGAAATGAAAAGTACGGGTGAAGCAATTCGTTTTATAAAAGATCTTCGTGATCCTTACTTCAGGCAACTATACAAGGAAAGAAGCATGCACCTGAGTAAATAATCTATTTGAATTTTCAAATCAATTAATTTTCAAATTGATCATACAACTTTAAAAGCAGCGAAGTAATAATTATTGGCAACGCCAATCAATTCCATTTTGAAATAATAGGAATCAATGAACTGCTGGTAGGCCATAAATTCATGAGTGGGAACAACAAACTCATCAAACAGGATGATATCATCTTTCTTAAGATAAGGCGCCAGTGATGTAAGCGTAAATAAAGTTGCAGTAAAAATATCTGCATCAAGCATCACAACTGTTTTCTTACGGCTATCAAATGTTTTAAGAAAACCAGGAAGTGTTTGTTGAAATAATCCCTGGTAAAATTTCCCCCGTGAATCTTTTATTGCAGGTATTTTGCCGGAATTAAATGTTCCTTTTTTGTATGGCCCAAAATCTTCGGGTAAACCAGTAAATGTATCAAAGCCATAAAAATTAGAATCGGGATTTGTATTTTGTGTCATCCACCAATCAAAAGATTCTCCATCTGCTACACCAAATTCAAGATAATTGATGACGGTATTTAAATTTTGTTCCAGGATTACCTGCTGGTATAATTTAAATCTCTTTTTATAATCCCATTTAGAATAAAAATCATTGTTTTTAACCTTCCTGTTCTGGTGCGCCCATTTTGAAAGTTTACTCAACCAGGCAAGCTGTAAAAAAAAACCTGTAAAAGGGCCAAAGATCACATGCAACCTTAACTTAATAAATATTGATTTTGAAAGCCGTATGATCGTAAATTTCATGGAAGCGAATATAGTTAAAAATGACGATGTTCGATGGTTGCCAAACAGCTGGAAGTGCAGTATAATATTGATCCCACTGAAGCATTATCTATTGCTCAATGTTGAACAATAATATTTTTTTTTCTGTTTACCCAACCTTTTTCATTTGCGAGGAGTATATAGGAAAACTAATTTTTAAACCATCAACCAAAAACTAATGAAGAGAATTTATCTTTCAATCGTTACACTTTTATCAGTTTTTATTTTTTCTGCTTGTCATGATTGTCCACCCACCGAAAATCATGATGTATCTGTAGACGCTGGCATTAACCAGGTTATACAAACTTCCGTAAGCACCGTTAACCTTCATGGAACAGTATTAACTGGTCTAACAACACCCATGACCTATGAATGGACCCAATTGTCTGGGCCCGGAACTGCAACTATTTTAAGCAGCAGTACTACTGCTACAGCAGTTAATGATCTTGTAGAAGGAACTTATATATTCCAGTTTTCTGCAACGAACAGTTATAGCAATACAGGTATCGACACGGTATCGATCGTTGTTACTTCAGCTGCAATACATACTTTGAGTGGGCAACCAGCAAACAATCCAACAGAGACTGTAATGATTCAAACGCTTCCAAACGACTATACTGATCCAATATCACCGGAATTTATTGCAGAGGCATGGACAAATCAGGGTCAAACCTATAATATCAGGGGCATGGTTCAATTTGATCTGAGCAGTATACCTGCAGGAGCTACTATCAGCTCTGCTAAACTAACTTTGTATGCAGATCCTGCACCTATAAATGGTAATCTTATTGATGCAATGTTTGGCACCGCAAATCAGATGTATGTAGCAAGGGTCATTGATCCATGGACAAATACTACATTGTGGAACGATCAGCCTGCAGTAGATGCGGCAACTCAAATACTCGCTCCTCAAACAGCAAGTTCTTTTGAAGATCTTACTGATCTTGATGTGACAAGTCTCGTTAGCCCAATGGTTTCAGGAAATAACTATGGTTTTAAAATATACCTTCAGAATGAAGTTACTTACAACAGTAGAATATATTGTTCAAGTAAGTATTCTGATGCAACCAAACACCCTAAATTGGTAGTTACTTATTATTAATAAAATAGTTAACTCTATGGATTTTGATATTTTTAAAATGATCATTTATTAAATAAAATACCCAATAAGAAGATCCACTTATTGGGTATTTTATTTATTCTAAAATCCTTTATACTATGTTGTAATACCTGGGAAAATGCTATACATTTAGAGGCATAATTTATTTTTTGATATTTAACCGTACAAATACCGATAATATTATTGATGGTTGTAAAAAAAACAACCGCATAGCCCAGGAACAGCTCTATAAAAGCTATTACGAATCTATGATGAATATGTGTTTGCGTTACACCATTAATGAAGAGGATGCAAAGCATATATTAAACAATGGATTTCTCCGGGTTTTTAAAATCATACATCAATTTGACCAGGGTAAAGCAACACTTTATACATGGATACGTACTATTGTTATGAATTGTTGTTTGGATCATTTGAGATCAAAACAACAACTGGTCGTTTCGAATGAACTACATGCAATAGCAGAGCAAGCCGTGGAACCGGATATTCATGATAAAATGAATGCAGAACAAATACTCTTCCTTTTGAAAACCTTGCCGGCCGCTACGCAAACTGTATTTAATTTATACGTTGTAGATGGATATAGCCATAAAGAAATTGCAGAAATGCTGCAAGTAAGCGAAGGAACAAGTAAATGGCACTTGAGTGAAGCGAGAAGAATTATGAAACAAAAGTTATTACAAAAAGAAAAGAATCTTTATTGAACGATCTCACACGATATGAAAAGGAACTGGCCGACGAGCTGAATCATTTAGCATTGCCTGATAAGGACAATGAATGGAATGAAATGAAAAAATTATTGGATAATGATAACGATATCATTACGCCAGTTCCATACAATAATTTATGGCTACGTCGGGCAATGTATGCGGCACTGTTTTTATTGATCATTGCTGTATCCTGTTTTTTTATTAATAGATCCCGTGAGCAAAATATAAACAAGCAAACTGGTAAAAACGAAACAGCTGCTAACGATAATAATAAATCTCAAAAAGAAAATCCGGAAAATAGTGATTCTAAAAAAATTGAATCACCAATTACTACAGATGCTGAAATTAAACAGCAGGAAGATGTTCAAAACAACAATGATCCTGCCTTAAAAAAAGAAGATAACATTACTGCAAACAATGAAAATAGCATCGTTGATCAACAAAAAAATAAGACAACAGGTAAAAAGACGAACGTTAATAATACGAATGTTGAGCAGGCTGCATCTTTAGCTGGAACAAATGATAAAAAAAATCTAACTGCGACCAATAGTACAGGCACAGCAAAAGCTAAAGGCTCTTTTAAAAACAAAGATGCTACAGGCAGATTGAAAACAAACCTAATAAATCCCGGCTTAGATGAAGACCATGATGATATCGCTAAAACGGAAACTAAAACAAAAACAAAGCCTGCGAATAAAAAAATACATACACGCAATTCTTCTGCATTGAAAATTACAAATGGAGAGATGACTGAAACGGAAGTTTCGAATGTTACAATTTCGCAACAAAGCAAAACAAAGCCCTCAACCATCGTTGAGCAGGTAGATAACAATAAAGAACCTAAACAGGAAAAACAAACAGAACAAAACAAATCCTCAGTCATTGCTGTACAAATTGATAATGGCAAAGAAGTCAATCAACAAAAACAAACTGATTTATTAGTAGCTACCGACAGCAGTAAAGATTCATCCAATACAAAGCCAACAGTAAAATTAGCAAGTGGCGATACAGGTAAAATAGCAGAAATTAAGAATCAAATCAATAAGAAAAAGCGGGCAGCTTATTTTGCGATAGGGCTATCAGAACAAGAAGCGCTAAGATTGGATTTTCATTCTGAATATACTGGCAGCGCTTATAAAAATAAGTTTGCCATTAAAGATTATATACCTTCTCTTTATTTAAGATATTATTCAAAAAAGAGATGGTTTGCGCAGGTAGAGTTTAAATATGCTGCGCCGCACTACATCAAGGAATTTTTGTATGAAAAAGAGATAAAACAGGAACCATTTAAATATATAAGTACGAGTTACGTTCTTAAAAAAATATATTCGCATGAACTATCACTAAGCTATCATCATTTTGTTATTCCACATTTGTCAGCAGGCGTTGGGGTGAAATACAATATTTTTTCTGCCGCTACCAGCCAGGTGGATATGAAGAAGAAGCTTTATGGAGTTGCAACGGATTCTTTAATTAGGGTCTGCTGATTTTATATCAAATCGGTTACTGTCCTGTATTTTATAG
>JBDTLP010000192.1:0-4729 GCA_039934735.1 Ferruginibacter sp.
TTTTTTCATGACTATACTTTTTAGTTTTGATGGCTAATTGTAGTTGTATACTTTATTAACTACCTCACAAAGGTTAGTACTTTGTTTTGCATAGTACATTGTTTTATATTAGACGGTAATATTTATTGATGGCTGGTAATTTTATAAAGGATATAATTCTATTGAGGACATTTAATCGATATTCAAAGCTTTTGAAGCTTCAGGGCATAAAAAAAGTGGCCAAAGCCACTCTTTAAATAAATTCATTTATATGAGGATATCATTACTTAATCTTCTGCTTTCTTCCGCATTTTAGCGATAGATATCAATATTATTCCACTTAAAACCAGCAAACTGGCGATTATTTCGGCTTGGGTAAAATTAAAAAATTGAGGGTAAGTTTTGTTTACCCTTATAGTTTCTACCGTAAAACGTTCTGCGCCATTTATTATCAGGTAAAATCCAAACATAACAAGTGGTGTAGTGATCGATCTCCTTATTCCCCACATGAGGAGGAATAGTAAGCTGCAAATAATCGTTTCATACAATGGCGTTGGAAAAACAGGCTGTGGCAATACCCGGCGATGTTCATCTTCAATGCCCGGCATTAGAATGCCATCTTTATTTACATTTTGCGTATAAGGATAGGCAAAAAACCACTTAGGTAAAAAAGATGGCCCTTTAAAAGATTTATGAGGAACGGAATTTAGATCAGCGTATGTTCTATCCGTTACATAATAGGATTTTCCATTCTCCATCACTTTTCCTTCAATAAAGTAAGAAGCATTGTTTTGCAATTGTTTTTCATATTCACCTGGTTGAGCGATCGATATTTTGCCAGATGCGTCACTTATATATGCACTGTTATAAATGCCCCAATCACCATCTCCTGATACCTGGCAACCGATACGCCCGATGGCATAAGCGATCATGATTGCTGGCGCAGCAGCATCTACTAAATATTTAAGTTGAATTCCTTTTTTAACTGCAAACCAGCAAATTGCAATGGCTGCTAAAATAAGTCCGCCGTAAAAAGTTAGCCCCGTTGGAGAGAAAAGACGTCCAATTGGATCTGCTATAAAATCATTCCAGTTTTCAAAATTATCGAAAAGCTTTGCACCCAGTATCCCGAATATCAACCCAAGGATAACGATATCTCCTACCCTGTCATGAGGCCATATTCTTACCGTTCTGCGTTCTGGTTCTTTTAATTTCTGTTTGTTCTTATCCCACCATTTTAAACCGGCCAATAACAATCCCAGTAAAATTCCTCCGACAATACTTCCATCCCTGGAAAAAATATAATCCTGTGCGGTAATGGCTTCAGGTTTACTGAAAAACAAACCAATTAATTTATAGCCGAATAAAAATCCAATAAGGCCATTGATAAGAAGATCTATAAAACTGGCGGGTTTTCCTACCGTGATCATTTCTTCTCTAGGTGAAAGTAATCCCTGCTTTTCTTTACGTTTTAGCTCAGAAGAAATAACGACTGCAGCAGCTATAAAAGCAATGGCTACAAATAATCCAAACGTATTTAAGAAACTAAGCGCTTGCCATTTTACGCCAAACCAATCTTTGAAGACATAGTATAAGTTGGGATACATTATGTTGGTTTATATGTGGTATTCTTGTTCGTTGATAATAGAGAAATGATCTAAACTTCCAAACCCTCAAACAAATAATTAAAAATTTCAAGGACTTTCAAAATTACCTGGTTAAAGAGGCTGCAATATATTCTATACTGCTGGCAATAAAAAATCCTCCTGCACATTACTGTACAGGAGGATCAATATTTTAAGTATTAATTACAATGCATTTCAAATGCGCTGACAAGATTATCAGCAATCATTTGAGCACTTCTTCCTTCTATCATGTGGCGCTCGATCATGTGAACCAACTTGCCATCTTTAAATAATGCAATAGCCGGAGATGAGGGTGGATAAGGCATTAAATGCTCTCTTACCTTATTTACTGCTTCAACATCAAAACCTGCAAAGCTTGTTGTTATGTGATCAGGCTTTTTATTGCCTGTTTGTACAGCTCTTACTACACCAGGCCTTGCTGTGCCTGCGCTACATCCGCAGACAGAATTGATCATCACTAATGTTGTGCCTTTTTCGCTTAACACTTTTTCAACATCGGCCGCAGATAATAATTCTGTAAATCCATTTTCGGTTAACTCTTCCTTCATTGGAATAACAATTTCTTCCGGATACATATTTTCTAATTTATTTGATTTTATAAAGTGTAAAATTACAACCTTATAAATTATAAAGCATCGAAATTTTTCAATACAAAGGCAATTTGGAAATTTGAAGATTTGGAGATGAATAAATTTGTAAATGATCCAGCTATTAAATAAAGAATCGGAATTTATGTCGCTAAAAATACCTGGAAATGACATTGTGTCAACATTTTTTTATGATAGTTGAAATTTTGGCTTTAAAAACCTGGTTGGACTTTAATTTGAACAACCTGAACCAAATAATATTTTATAAAAATTAAAATGATAAATGCCATGACACTTGTTAAAGTAAACAACCCGCTTTCAAGATCTTTTGATGGTTTGATGAAAGATCTTTTCAATGAATTTCCAAGCAATTTTAGTAAAGCCGTTAGAGAAGACGTCTTGCATTTTCCACCTGTGAACATAGTCGAAAAAGACAATGCCTACCTGCTTGAAATTGCAGCTCCTGGTTTTGAGAAAGCTGATTTTAATGTGAAACTGGAAGAAAATCTTCTTACCATTAGTACAGAGAAGAAAGAAGATAAAACGGCATCTGCTGAAAAACAGATCAGGAAAGAATTTAGTTATAAAGCCTTTAAGCGCAGTTTCACCATTGATGAAAAAATTGATACCGGGAATATAAATGCCAAATACGAAAATGGCATTTTGAAACTGGAATTACCTAAAAAAGAAATTACAAGAGCCGTTGCTAAAGAAATAAATATTCAATAAGAATAGAAGTTCATACAGTTGGTAAGCTTTTTTAGAAAGCTGGCTTCCTCATTCATGGGGAAGCTTTTTTTTGGTAACATTATTGATTAGATTTGTAAAACTTCTAAATGAAAAACAATATCCTTCCTGTTATTTCTTTTTTAATGCTGAGTATTTTATTTAGCTGTAGCAAAAAATCAACCCCTCACAATACTAATGAAAGCGGAACCGAAAAAACAACGAAGACGAAAGTTACAAAAGTAAAAACACCAGTTCCTGCTGTATTAGTAGTAAATGATGCCGTAGCAAAAAAAACAATTGAAGGCAGGTATTATTATGATCTTAATGGAAAAAGATATTATCGAAATAACAAAGACGGAAAATATTATTTGTTTAATAAAGCTATGTATAGTAACCCTGATTTTGACCCACAACCTTAGAATGTATGAGGTTTGATTTAAGATGTAAGATTTGAAGTACAACATCTAAATACTATGCGACTAAACCCATAACTTTCTACACTTATTTATAGCCTAATATCTTAAGCATACTCTGTGCAGTTTGTTCTTTCGCATATACCCAATCTACCAGTTTGCCATTTTTATCATGACCAATAATGATATGTTGCGGGGAAGGGATCATGCAATGTTTGATACCTCCATATCCACTTATCTGGTCCTGGTATGCACCGGTGTGAAAAAAGCCAATGTATAACGGTTCGCCTTCTTCAATTTTTGGTAAAAACACTTCATTAATATGTTCTTCTGAATCATAATAATCATGGCTATCGCAGGTAATACCGCCAAGGACTACACGCTGATATTCATTCTTCCATTTATTAATTGGCAGCATGAGGAATTTTTCTCCAATCCCCCAGGTATCCGGCAAAGTTGTTATGAAAGATGAATCGATCATATACCAGGTTTCCTTATCATTTTGTCTTTTCTCTCCAATAACACCGTAAATATGCGCCATGCTCTCTCCTACCGTATAGCTACCGAATTCTGTAAAAATATTTGGCATCGGTACTTTATTTCTTGAGCAGGCGACTTTAATATTCCTCACAATTTCATTGATCATGAACTGGTAATCGTATTCAAATGCCAGTGAATGTTTAATTGGGAAACCACCTCCAATATTTATAGAATCCAGTTCTGGACAAATCTTTTTTAACTGGCAATAAAGATTGATAACTTTATTCAGTTCACTCCAGTAATAAATATCATCTTTGATTCCCTTATTTAAAAAGATATGAAGCATTTTTAGCTGGAAGCGATGTTCATTGCCTTCAATCTTATCAACATAAAATTCTAAAATATCTTTTGCACGTATCCCAAGCCGTGAGGTATAAAAAGGAAAGTTAGGCTCTTCTTCCGCGGCAACACGTATTCCCAGGTTGAATGGTACTTTAACAGCTTTCACATAAGCACGTAATTCATCCACATTATCCAGAACCGGTATTACATTTTTGAATCCACTGTTTAGCAAACCAGCGATCCTGTTTGTATAAGGCTTTTGTTTATAGCCATTACAAACAATGTATATATCCTTGTTTATTTTCTTTTTCTCATACAATTTTTTAATGATGTCGATATCATATGCATAAGAGGTTTCCAAATGAATATCACTTTTCAAAGCTTCTTCCACAATGAAAGAGAAATGTGAACTTTTTGTACAATAACAATAGTTATACTTGCCGGTGTATTTATGTTTTTTAAAAGCACTTGCAAACATTGTTTTTGCTTTATTAATCTGCTTGCCAATTTTAGGTAAATAAGTAAGCTTTAGTGGCGTACCATATTTATCGAT
>JBDTLP010000193.1:0-4711 GCA_039934735.1 Ferruginibacter sp.
CATGTGATGCTTAATTATAGCAGCGGAAGAATCTGTTGAACCATCATCTACAATGACTAGCTCAAAATCCGTAAAGGTGGAGACTAGCACGCTTTCTATGGCAAATGAGATATATTTTTCCCTGTTAAAGCATGTCATCAATACACTAACTAGTGGCTCCTTCATCTTCACTTATAGAGGTTGAATCTAAGAAACGAAATCCTATTTGAGTGTTAAAAGATAATTTGCTGTCTTAAATATTTCCAGGTCGGTTGAATACTCATCAACAGGGACAAGCCCCCTCGATAAGACCTGGAAAAAATTATATGCCGATGAAAGCAATTCCCAAAAATCATAAAAGAAAACCCTTGACGTGATGTTGCCTGCACCAAATTCGAATTGGATGTTTTTAATGCGTCTTTCTCCAATTACTTTTGAGCCACCTGATAATACTTTATATTCTGCGCCTTCTACATCTATTTTCAAAAAATCCACCTCTTTTAGGTCATTTTTAATGAAATAATTATCAAGAGTCATTGTTTCAATCTTTTCTTTCTTTGAATTATCGAAAGGCCTGATAGGTATTTTTAAATTCAATAACGAAGCAAGGTCCGATCCTGCGCTGTCTGTATAAAGAAACTCCTGTGAATTAACATCGCTTAAAGCAAGTTGATTAATGAAAAATTTGTTTCCCGGGTATTTTATTATATTAAAATGGTCCCTTAGGATTTTGATATTCGCAGACGAAGGTTCAAAAATATGGAGGTCAATTTTTTTTCCTGAGAAAGCTTGCTTCATTACATGCAGTGAATATTGGCCTTTATTTGCACCCACATCCAGTATTACCAATTTTTCATTGACTGTTGCAACAATCATTTTAATAACATTAATTTCCCCATTCGCCTCTATAGGATTTCCTTGCATTCTTCCCATGCCCAGCAGGCCGATCTGGTAAACATATTTCCAGCTCGAAAAATACTTATAGTTCTGTTTCGAATATCCGAAGACGTTATTAATTATTTTAGCACAGAAAAGTAATAAAAATCTCATTTCATACACTATAAGGTAATCCTGCTTCTAAAGATTTTAAAGGTTTCGCCCTGTAATTTCAGGCAGCCATGATCAGGAACTTAAATTTGCATTGTTTTAGAAATATCTTGTGAAGTGGGTAGCATCTTAAATTAACCGATCAGACAGATAATTCGTAAATAAAAAAAATAAAAAATAAGAAATAAGGAATACTAAAGTTGAAGCAATTTTATTTTGCGCATGTTAATTCAATATAGCAGCTAATGAACTACCAATGGTATCCCAACTGTATTTATTTTCAACTAAACTTCTTGCATTTTTGCTAATGAAAGAACTATAAACCGGATCAGTTGATAACTGAATTATTTTATTAGCAAACCCAACTGCATCATCGGCAATTAAAAGATTGTTGTTCGCCTCGGCATCTATACCTTCAACACCAATAATTGTTGTAACAACGGGATTACCCAGGCTCATAGCCTCTAATATTTTTAAACGGGTACCGCTTCCCTGCATCAATGGTGCTATGGCAATGTTACATTTCCTGTACCACGGTGTTACTTCATCCACTTCGCCAATAAAATTTACAGTGTTATCGCTAAGAAGTTCAGTATAGGCTTGCCTGTTTCCCCTGCCAACAACAAAAAGTAACCTGTCTGGCAGTTTCCGAATTACCAACGGCCAAACATTTTTGTAAAACCAAAGTAACCCTTCTTTATTGGGCTCATAATCCAAACTGCCACAGAAAATAATATTTTTCATTTGCTCCGGTGAAGTGTTTATTGTGTGGCTAAAAAATGTTGTGTCAACACCATTGGGCACCACATAACCCAATTTTATTTTTCCATTATTCATTTCTGTAAATGCATCCAGATCCTTTTGGCTGCAACAGAAAATACCGTCAATGAACTTGTATAAATTTGTTTCGATATGTAACAGGCTTTCAGCTTCCTTCTGCTCTTGGATATTTTTTGCTTTGTGTTCAGCCAAAAATGAATCAACATTATATGCATTATAAATGATCTTTGCATCTTTATTATATTTTCTTATCCATGATGCCTGGCAGGTTAAGGACAAATTTTCCAATATGATGAAATCGAATTGGTTCTTACCTAATATTTTTTTAAGTACCAGGTATAATTTTAAAAAAGAACTATCCGCAGATTGTTTAAAATTTTTAGTTATCCACCTGTATTTTAATGCATTACCAATACGTGCCGGGAGCAAAGAAAAAAAATCTCCCGGCGCTTTTTGATCGTTACTGGTATAAATAGCAGCATTTATAATGGAAGGATAATTTTTCGCGCCTGAAAGTAAATTTGCTTTGCTATTATGGGTTAGGCCTGTAACATCAAAGTATTTTGTCAATTGGTGAAAAAGATTAAAGCATCTTTGTAACCCACCATTTTTAGGAGGGTACATATTTTCATAGGGCATAATTATCAACACTTTTTTTTTTCATTTACTAAAAAATGTTATTTTAATCCCTGGTAGTTTAATTCTTCCTCCAATAATATGTTCAATACATCTGAAAAACGATAAGTGTAATTCCAGCCAAGGATCTTTTTTGCCTTAGCATTATCACCATAAATATCTTCTATTTCGGTAGGTCTTAGCAATGAGGGCAAAACTTCAACACAATCTGTGGAAAGACTTAAATAGTCAAATACATATTCAACAATGTATTTTAAAGAAACGGATTCACCCGAACATACTAAATAATCAGAAGGATGTGTTTGCTGCATCATTAACCACATGGCTTCCACATATTTCGGGGCAAACCCAAAATCACGCTTCAAATTAATGTTACCAACAAAAAGTTTTTCTTTTTTTTTGTATTTAATATCAATAGCATCTGTTATTACTTTTTTTACAAAAAAAGAGGGCTTTCTTAAAAAAGATTCATGGTTAAATAAAATACCGCAACAACAGAATAAATTATAGGCTTCTCTGTAATTTGTAGTAATCCAATGCGCTGATGCTTTCGAAACAGCATAAGGGCTTAAGGGGTGCATAGGGGTACTTTCCCGAATCGGAAGCGTGTCTACCTTACCATACATTTCGCTGCTTGATGCCTGGTAAAATCGGATGGGATAATTTGTAATTTTTATAGCTTCCAATAAATTCAAAACCGAAATAATATTAAACTGAATGGTTCCAATCGGCTGAGAAAAAGATTGCCCTACTGAGCTTTGGGCAGCAAGATTATATACTTCACAAGGATTGTACTTCTTAAATAAACTGACAATTTTCAGAATGTCATGAAGATCACAATTCTCAAATATCACTTCGCTTCTGATCTTAAGATATTCAAAACCCGAATAATTATTTTCGCCGATACCTCTTATAATACCTATAACCCGGTAATCTTTATCAATCAGAAGTTTTGCAAGATACATTCCATCCTGGCCGGTTATGCCTGTGATAACTGCTGTTTTTTTCAAAATTGTAATAAGGATTTAATGCAAAATACTTATCAATGGAGGCGAATTACATAGATTTATCATCTAAATATTCAACGCCTTGTAAGCAATGAAATAGAAATTATAACCCTTCCTGAATTGATTGCAGTATTCTTCTCTGCCCAGTGGCTCTTTTTTTAACAAATAATATTCCATCAATGATATGGAGTAGCCCAGCGAATGCATAAAATCATAGAATACATCAGGTTCAGTGCCATAAATATCTGAGCCACCTATCCCTTGCTCATATATAATAACAGGTTTCCACCTGGTAAGTATTTTAACAGCGCCTTTAAGCACTCCAAACTCTGCTCCTTCCACGTCAATTTTAATAAATTCAACCGGTATATCGGCGGGAATAATATCATCTAATTTTCTTACTTCAACTTCTATGGTTGTATCTTTTTCCGTGCGGTCATATTTTCTTCTAAGTAAACCGCTATAAGCCGGATTACTAGTTACATAATTGAAGGGTACACTTGCATTTTTGTCTCCCAACGCATAAGGAAAAATAGCCGCCTTATTTTTAAATGTTTTTTTCAGGCACCCATACAAGTCAGGGATTGGCTCAAATGCAAAATGTTTACCATCCGGCGCCGCCTCGATCATTTTTATCAAAATATCGCCTTTGTGTGCTCCAATATCGATCGTGTTAGAACCTGGTTTTAATATCTCTCGTATAATATGAAACGTTTGCAGATCATATCTTGTATTCATATCAAATACATAAGTTTCAAAACCCTTTTCTTTACCTTTTTTTTGCTTGAAGAGCCTGGAATAAATTCGTTTTAAAAGATTCATTATTTGGGTTTACCGATTTATCAGGTCTTGCAAAAAGGTCTCTTTCATTTGTGTTCGATATTCAAGGGCAATGCATAAAACTTTTATTTACTGAAACAGTGAATTATTAACTGATGAAGCCTTAAATCATATTGTCAATGACATCATGCTGGCGAATTTTGTAAGAATTCCCTGGTCAGTTTCTCTTTATACTCCTTTATCCATTGATGTGCATTAGTCGAAATTGTCTTGAGCAATTCTGTATCATGAAAAAGTTTGTTCACAGCATCAGCAAAACATTTCGGACTATCTGCTATAAATAAATGGTTTTTAAAAGGTTCCGCGACACCTATCGCTCCTGCAGTTGTAGCGACAAGCGGCATCCCATATGCTAAAGCCTCTAATGTTTTAAGCTTGTAACCTGTTCCTCCGTTCTCAGGATTTATAACCACATCACCCAA
>JBDTLP010000194.1:0-4660 GCA_039934735.1 Ferruginibacter sp.
ATTATGATGCGGGGTTTTTAAAGGGGGCTTGGCGGATACTTTTCTAATTGTTATGTGCCAGTTAAAATCAACTTTTACTTAAATTGAGATGATCGAAGAAATTTTATCCGTGAGAGAACTTAAAATAGGAGACATTGACTTGTTTGCTTCTTATTGGTTAAACTCCGACGAATTTTATCTTGCTAATATGGGAGTTGACATAAAGAAACTGCCTACCAAAGACGAAATTTTTTCATATTGGAAATTACAACTTGAAATGCCTATTGAAAATAGACTGTCTTATTGCATTATTTGGCAAAAAAATAATATCCCCATAGGTCATTCAAGTACACGGCCGACTTATTTTGGAAAAGAAGCACACATGCATTTGCATTTATGGAACAAACTTGACAGAGGAAAAGGCATGGGTTATGAACTGGTGAAATTAACAGTCCGACATTTATTTGAAAGGCTAAATTTGATGGATTTATACTGTGAGCCCTATGCATTGAATCCTGCTCCGAATGAACTACTGAAAAAAGTTGGGTTCGACTTTGTGAAAGAATATATGACGGTACCTGGACCTTCTAATTTTGAACAAAAAGTAAAACTTTGGCATTTAAGTGCCCGTAAGTTTAAAAATCTCCAAACCGGCACATAACAATGTATTGCCAAAAGGCAGGGCGGGACATTGGAACATCGACTTCAAATCGCTATCAGCTGTGGTCCGGGCAGGACGGTTTCAATTTAGCTTTTGTTGTTAACTTGTACTTTATATTTTCAATTTAGCATTTGGTCCGGGCGGGACCAGCATCTGTTCCCTGCCCTTCGGCAATGCAAAACGTTATAGGCCATTCGCAGTTACTCCCTAATATTTGAGGTTTTATAAAATAGTCATAAGTAATTTTGTATATTTACATATGGACAAAACTCTTAAAATAGTTCATCTAAAAGATAAGAATTCTGATTTTACTTTTTGGATTACCAAAAGTGAAATTGAAAGACTTCAAGCTATAGAAATATTAAGACAGCAATACATAAATTTCAAAAAAGATGTTCAGCCAAGACTTCAAAGAGTTTATAGAATTATTAATCAAGCACAAAGCTGAATATTTAATTGTCTGAGGTTATGCTGTTGGTGTACATGGACACCCAAGATACACTGGTGATTTAGATATATGGTTAAATGCAAGTTTAGAAAATGCAGAACTAATTTTAAAATCTGTAAATGAATTTGGATTTTCATCTTACGGACTTAAACAATCTGATTTTACAAAGCCGGGGAATGTGATTCAGTTAGGTTACCCGCCACTTAGAATTGATTTACTTACAGAAATAGATGGCGTTACTTTCGAAGATTGCTATAAAAACAGGAAAATCGTAACTATTGATAATTTAGTTATCAATTTTATTGGTTATGATGATCTTCTAAAAAATAAGAAACAGTCAGGACGTCCAAGAGACATAGATGATATTGATAATTTACAATAACGGCCTATAACATTAAGAACAATAGCCGCAAATTCCCCCACAAAAAAAATCTCCGTTAAAGTTTTCTTTAACGGAGATTTTTTATGGGGGAGTTTGCGGTTATTGTTTGTTGACCGACGCCGGTGCATCGTGAAGACTTGCTATAGGTGGATTAGTAGCATTTACTTTTTATGAACCTGGTTAATTTTGAGTGTTTCATTATTTTTAGAATCGTATTTTCCATTTTTTTATCATTGGCATATAATTCCCCTTACCCCCACTGGCGCAAGTGTTCCGCAGGATCACTTGTGTCTTTTTAAGATTGCAGGTCTGTGACCGGCCTTAGCACTGCAAATGCTCAATCAAGATACGGCCATTTCGATTTGTGCAATAATCTACTGCGCTACTGTAAACATAATCTTGCGGTTCAAATACAATACCTGCCCTTACCGGATTTTAATGCAAATAATCTAATTTTTGTTTAAGCATTCCGGGATTGCTTAATTGGATCGGGTGATTATCCTGCTGCCAAAATTGAAAATCCTTGTTGTTACTGTTACGCTTACCCGCTCTTTCAAACATATAGACCATCCATTCTCTTCGGCTTTCTTTAGGATTTTCTTTGATTGCCTTAAATATTTGTTTACTCGTAAACTTTTTTAAATCACGCAAAATGTTACTTATTGTAAAACCAATTTTGGCACTCCCTATTAAATGTACATGGTTACTCATTATTATCCATGCATTCAATAGAAGCCCTTTGTTTTCTATACAATGCTTTAAACTTTCAACAGAAATATTCTTATACTCATTTCTTGTTAAGGCATCTATCCCCGCCTGAATGACTTGTCGGGCAGGCATTCAACAACACTAAAAGTAAGAAAATGTGGTAGCTGATCATCTCCTGTTTTGTATTTAACTGACATAGAAGTACATTTGGTACTAAGATATCTATTGGAACATACGTATGGCAGTTTTACAACTAATGAAAATTTAGTCCAACAAAAAAATATTTAGAACTAACCCAGTCGTAGACTGGCAGACTTAAATAGACACAAGTGATCCTGCGGAACACTTGCGCCAGTGAGGGGGAATAAAACCAAAATTTATTAAAGTGCTAAAAATATATTTTATTAAATCTTTATTGAGTATGTTTTCGACATGCTTGTTAGTGAATATTTCAAAAGCTCAAACATGTTCGGGCAACTGGGCACTTAATCATCCCCTAAGTCAAGCTTGCCTTAACGGTCAGTGGATAGGATACCAAAATCCCACTGCTGACCCTGTTGGGTGCCCTGTGAACCCTGTGTACATGGGAGTCCAAATTAACACATTTACATTTGATAATCCTGTTACAGGGTTCATAATTGATTTTAAAGGTTTTGATGCAAGTCCTGGATGTGCAAGATTGGAATTAAGAATCAACGGATCATTTTATCCTTTGACGACGGCAAATCTTATAAATTTTTTACAAGGTGCAGGTGTGCCGTGTGAATTGCCGCCTACTAATATAACTGCAACAAACGATGGATATTTGACTAGCACATCTTCAAATGGCGCATCAGCAGGAATTTTGATTAATAATGCAAATGCAGAAAGTGTAACTGTTTCTACAAATGACCGTAACGGAATATCGGTAGGAATTCCCCGTAATTGTATCTCCACTGTTCCCATAAAATTAAAAAGTTTTGCTGGTGTGACTAAAAACTGCAAAGCTACCTTGACTTGGGAAACCGCTTTGGAATCTAACGTAAAAAATATTGAAATTCTTCGAAGCGAGAATGGGGAGTTATTTGAAAAGGTGGGTGATGTTATGCCAAAGGGAAATAATAGTTATTACACAATTGAGATTGGTAATTATACTGATGCTTATTTCAAATTAAAAACAAATGACTCTGATGGACACTATGAATATAGTAAAATTATCAGCCTCAAATCGAATTGTGAAATGCCTGGATACACAATCCTCCCCAATCCTGCTATAAGTTTTATAAAAGTTATCGGAATAAAAAGTAATGATCAACTGGTGATTTTGGATATGCTTGGCAGAAAAATACTTGACCTTCGCGCTTTACAAACTAATGATAAGTTTGATATTCAACAAATCCCTTCCGGAACTTATTTTCTGCGGATTAGTAATGATAAAATGGTGAAAGCGAATTTTAGGTTTGTGAAAAATTAGATTTGTTGAATACAATTTTAGTAATTCAGATACCGAACCGCTGCGATATTATAAAGTAATAAGAGGCTGACTCATAATTGAGACAGCCCCCCACTGGCGCAAGTGTTCCGCAGGATCACTTGTGTCTTTTTAAGATTGCAGGTCTGTGACCGGCCTTAGCACTGCAAATGCTCAATCAAGATACGGCCATTTCGATTTGTGCAATAATCTACTGCGCTACTGTAAACATAATCTTGCGGTTCAAATACAATACCTGCCCTTACCGGATTTTAATGCAAATAATCTAATTTTTGTTTAAGCATTCCGGGATTGCTTAATTGGATCGGGTGATTATCCTGCTGCCAAAATTGAAAATCCTTGTTGTTACTGTTACGCTTACCCGCTCTTTCAAACATATAGACCATCCATTCTCTTCGGCTTTCTTTAGGATTTTCTTTGATTGCCTTAAATATTTGTTTACTCGTAAACTTTTTTAAATCACGCAAAATGTTACTTATTGTAAAACCAATTTTGGCACTCCCTATTAAATGTACATGGTTACTCATTATTATCCATGCATTCAATAGAAGCCCTTTGTTTTCTATACAATGCTTTAAACTTTCAACAGAAATATTCTTATACTCATTTCTTGTTAAGGCATCTATCCCCGCCTGAATGACTTGTCGGGCAGGCATTCAACAACACTAAAAGTAAGAAAATGTGGTAGCTGATCATCTCCTGTTTTGTATTTAACTGACATAGAAGTACGTTTGGTACTAAGATATCTATTGCAACATACGTATGGCAGTTTTACAACTAATGAAAATTTAGTTCAACAAATAAATATTTAGTACTAACCCAGTCGCAGACTGGCAGACTTAAAGAGACACAAGTGATCCTGCGGAACACTTGCGCCATTGAGGGTGAATTTTAATTCCCCGCCTGACGCAATGCCGCAACGTTATGCGCCACTTCCGGAAACTCTCCAAAATTTCCTGGTTTTAAATAAAATACTTACTTTTGACGTTAGTAACCTAAGACAGGACTATG
>JBDTLP010000195.1:0-4657 GCA_039934735.1 Ferruginibacter sp.
TCAGCCGATCTGTTTTTCCATAATGCCCCGCGGAAACCGTCCCATGCCTGCGTAAGCACCTGAATAATGTGGAGGGAGCCAGTCTGCATATAACAGGACTGCGCTCTGCAGCCGGCCCAGGCATTGAGTTTCTGCAATATTTAAAACCCGGTCCCGGTAAACCTTACCCGGCAGACACCAGGGCAGATGACACCTGGTATTGGCAAACCTCCTTGGTCGTAGATGATGCACAGGAATTATATAATAAGCTAAAAGCTGCGAACTATTCTTTCGTATCTAAAGACCTTGTTGACAATAATGAAGGCGGTATGCACAGGAAATCATTTATAGTAAGAGATCCTGACTGACATGCCCTGCTGATTGAGCAAATTGTGAAATAAATAATATAGATTTCGCCTGTTATGGGTAGTGTTCTGCAATGTAACGTTTAGCTTCTTCCCGTGTTAAAGCGGAGAAATTTTTATAGCGTTCGTGAACATCTATAATTTCTTTCAATGCATCATCTACAAGTTGTTTGTTCTCCCATGTTTTGAGATATTTCACAACGATTTGGATACAGCCTTTTTTATAAGCAATCTGCCCGAGCACGTGAACTAATGTATTTCTGACTCTTGCAGTTTTATCATACTGCAGTTCTTTTAAAAGAGGTAAAATGTCCTGCGGGTTTTTCCTGCCGCGAAGCTCAATACCATGGCAAATTTCCCTGCGGATTTCTTTATCGGGATGTTGCAAATATTTTTTTGCCCAATTTAAGACAGGAACGGGATTTACTTCACCCATTTTTTTAACGGAGCCAATAACTGCATTACGTGGCGAATGGTGCTTATCGAACAAACCTGCATCAAAAAAATGCTGAACAATATCGAAATCTTTTTTACCGATTTCACTAGCAGCATTCATAACAGTTTGCTGCATTCTAAAATCCCCATTCGTTAAAAGTTTATTAAGAACTTTGATAATTTTTAATTTAAGATTTTTATCAGTGAAATAAATTTTACCGATCGACAAGTACGCCGATTTCCTTACGTAAGTATCGTCATTTTGGAAGTAAGTAATTATATTTTTAAGTTCTGATTTTCTTAGATCGGATAGAATATTGGTGGTGATGTCGGCGACAAGGTTCGTGCGTTCTGATTTGGAGAGATCATAAAATTTTTGATTCATCTCTTGTTTCTTTTTGCTGCAACTTTGAACAAAGTACGGTAAATTATCCTTCGGAGACATAAGCCTTCGTTCGGCGATTTATTTTCAAACCTTCGCCTATCAGTCACCCACCTGACAAACTAAAATTCCATTTTATATTCTCTTTGTACAAACAATCTATCATAACAGAATGGCAATTGGCGAAAATATTATATGCCCACTTTGCAAGGATACCATCAATAGACTGGTGTATCGTTTTCATTATGATAGCGAGCAGATCGTAATTGAAAAGATTAAGCATGAATTTCCAGAGTGGACTGTGAATGACGGCGCCTGCTCACGTTGCGTGGATTTCTTTCATTCAGAGATCGTAATAAAGCAACAAATACTTCCATCAATCGGGCCGCATTTTTCTATTAAAGCAATGGACGATTTTATTGTGATACCTACCGGCCTTCGCCTCAATGCTGATCCAAGATATACCGGCAAAGGAATTACGGTTTGTTTTATTGACAGCGGTTTTTACCCGCACCCTGATTTAGTAGTAAGTAAAAACAGAATAAAAAAAATACTTGATATAACGGAGCCTTCCAAAGGCCCTGGAGGGAATTTAGGGGAGGCTTCCTGGCACGGTACCATGACCAGCGTTGTTTGTGCAGGTGATGGATATTTAAGTAACGGCCTGTACAAAGGAATTGCCAGCGATGCCGAACTTGTATTATTAAAAGTACAGAATGAAGAAGGCCGCATTCCAACCAAAAATATTTGTAAAGCGTTGCAATGGGTTTTACAAAATCATGAGGCATATAATATCCGCATTGTAAACGTGAGCCTTGGTGACGATATAATTGAATCATACAAAGCAAGTGCAGTGGATCAACTGGCAGAACAAATAATTGAAAAAGGAATTGTAATAGTAGCTGCAGTTGGTAATGATGAAAATGGGATTATAAAACCTCCTGCAAATTCACTGAATGTAATTGCAGTAGGAGGGATAGATGATGAAAACATGTTGGGAGAAGCTGCAGTAAAACTCTACCATTCAACTTATGGTAAAACGGAAGATGAACTGATGAAACCGGAGCTGGTAGCACACGCCATGTGGATCGCTGCGCCCATTTTACCCGGGACAAAAGAACAATATGAATCCGAAACGCTTCATTATTTACTGAAGCTTGATGATGAAAAGCTGAAGTATGAATTGCCTGATTTATTTGGGAAGACACAATTGGATAATTCTGTTTTGCAAACAGGTGATGTAAATTATTTGCGCAACACAATTGTGAAACGCATTCAAACCTGTAAATATATTTCGCCAGCTTACATGCATGTAGATGGAACTTCATTTGCTGCACCTATTGTAAGTTCCGTAATCGCACAATTACTGGAGGTTAATCCGTCTTTAACACCGGCTGATGTAAGAACGATTCTTTTTACTACTGCCCAACGACTTAAAGGGCTTGAGGCAGTACGTCAGGGTTTTGGATGCATCCAGCCACGGAAGGCCATTATAAAAGTTTTAAAAAAAGAATTATTTTCAAAAACAAAGGTAACTCCTTACGTAAATTGCCTGAAAAGAACCATTGAATTTTACACCCAGGCCGACACTGCATCGCAGGTTTCCCTTGCGGGAAGCTTTAATGATTGGGCGCAGGATGTGTTGTTGATGGAACCGGGAATGAATAGTTTGTGGAAAATCGAAATTCCAATTTTGCCTGCCGGTCGTTACCAATATAAATTTTTTGTTGATGAAAAAATATGGATGGAAGATGTATGCAATCCTTATCGTGAGACTGATGGCTTTTCAGGTTTCAATAGTATTTTAAAAATCGAAAATTAAAACCATGGCTGTAACAATATTAAATATCGTGTTAATGATTATCGCAATCTATTTGGTTTGCGGTTTGGCCTTCGCCATTCCGTTTGTTTTGAAAGGCGCCGGCAGAGTTGACGAAGGCACACATGGTGCCACATGGGGTTTCAGAGTTATTATTTTACCTGCTTCAATTGTATTTTGGCCGTTGTTGTTAAAGAAATGGATAGCAGCGAATAAAAATAAAAATCAATGATTAAACAATTAAGAAGAAGACATTTTCAAATTTGGTCTGCAATGTTGATTTTGATTCCTACAGGAATTATTTCTGCTATGTTGTTAATACCAAAGCTTGCAACTAATGCAGTGCTTCAGCCTGCGCCCACAAAGGCTTTACCCAAGATAATAAGATCAGTAGACGCAGAAGATTATACGATAAACTTGCGAGGCACTTCAACAGATCCAACCCAGGTAGAATGGATTAACAAAAAAGCCTTGACCGTACCAACCGCTGTTATTTACAAAAGTATTCCTGGCAAAAAGGATGTTGAGAGTAATGATCTCATCGGCCGAGTTGAATCTAGGGGGACTTATTATTTTAATTGGAAAACTGATTCAACAAACAACTACCATTTCATTTTATATGATTTTATTCATCAGCAAATAATTGATTCTATAAACTTTACACCATGAGCGCATCTTACCAGGCCGTTGGATGGAACCGGCAAAAGAAAATCTATGACTGGCTCCTGTTTGGATTTTGTATTACCTATCTCGGCATATTTATTTCGTTAAACCTGGTCTTTAATCCACAGGTAACTTTTGAAACATTACTTGTTCGATCTACGTCTACATTGGCAGTTTTGCTGCTGCATTTAATTTTAAGTATTGGCCCGCTTACAAGGATGAATAAAAAATTTCTTCCTTTATTATATAATCGCCGCCACCTGGGTGTTACCATGTTTTGTATTGCTGCAGTTCATGGTGTGTTTGGCATCATACATTTTCATTCTTTGGGAAATGTAAATCCGATCGTTTCTCTTTTTACATCCAATACAAGATTTGGCTCATTGGCAAGTTTTCCTTTCCAGGCATTAGGCTTTTTTGCATTGATCATTTTCTTTTTAATGGCTATCACGAGTCATGATTTCTGGTTACATAATCTTACGCCTAAAGTATGGAAGACCCTGCATATGGGAGTTTACATTGCTTACTTTTCAATTATAATGCATGTAATGCTGGGGGTTATTCAATATGAAACCAATCCTGTTTTTATAATTATTCTTCTGCTTGGTTCATCTACTCTTATCACATTACATTTAATCGCAGGTTTTAAAGAAGTGAAAAAAGACAATCAAAAATTTAGCCCGGCAAAAAATGAGTTTGTGATTGTTTGTGATGTAAATGATATTGAGGAAGACCGTGCGAAAATGTTTTGTATTGATAAAGAACGGATCGCTATTTATAAAACGCAAGGAAAATTATTCGCGGTAAATAATGTTTGCAAACACCAGAATGGCCCATTGGGTGAAGGAAAAATTTTAGATGGCTGCATTACGTGTCCGTGGCATGGTTATCAATATCTGCCGCAGAATGGTCAATCACCACCACCGTTCAAAGAAAGAGTAAGTACTTATGATGTACGGCTTGAAAAAAATATTGTGTGGCTAAATCCCAAACCTTATCCCGAGGGAACAGAAA
>JBDTLP010000196.1:0-4652 GCA_039934735.1 Ferruginibacter sp.
TGCCAGTTTAATAAAATTATTTTTTTCAAATAAGGCTACCCGTTGCTGTTGGGATAGCTGTGTGAATGGCAGAAAATTATCTTCTTCAAAGTGGTGCTGCCACTGATTTTCATTAACACCAATAAAAAGATCGTCCGTTGGCATGTCCCCGTCACCGTAAACATTGTGTTTTACAAAATCTTTGTATATACCACTCAGGTGCAGTGTTATGCTGAAAAAATTCCCCCACCAGAACATCGTTCTTACTGCAAAAATATCCTCCTTATCAAAACATCGTGGATAATCCATGATTACATAGGGTAACTGTAAATAATTTTCTCCTTTATATATTTTAGGAACGGATAGCCGCACATTTCCAGGCAATTCATGCTCATTTAATATCCCATCCTGGATTGCTTTTATGTTATCCGAAAACAGTTCATAAACTTTTTGAATGATCATTTGTTTCGTTAAAATCCAGTCTGCATTTTTAACCAATGAGAGTTCCTTATCAGAAAGAGTTATTTTTGTTTTTTCAGGCATAGTGAAAAATTAGTGATATTTTTCCAAACGGCTTTTAGAATTCCCGGTATGATAAAAAAATTAGACAAGCTCATCATCAAATCTTTTATCGGGCCATTTATTATTACTTTTTTTATTGCCTTTTTTGTATTGATGATGCAGAGCCTGTGGAAGTATATTGATGACCTTGTTGGCAAAGGGCTCGACTTTTTTACGATCGGCCAGTTCTTATGGTATGCCAGTGCCTCCTTGCTGATGCTTGCCATGCCCATTGCCATACTTATATCTTCCATCATGACCTTTGGCAACCTGGGGGAAAGTTTTGAATTGGTCGCCATCAAATCCTCGGGCATCAACCTGCTTCGCTTCATGCGCCCTCTTGTATATATTGCAATATTGCTTTGCGGGATAACATTTTTATTCGCCAATTACGTGATCCCTTATGCCAATTTAAAATTCGTAACATTATACAATGATATTTTTTACAAGAAACCTGCTTTCGATCTCAAGGAAGGACAATTTTTTACTAATATACCATCCTATGCCATCAGGGTTGGCGAAAAAGATCCCGATGGAAAAACAATCAGGCATGTATTGATCTATGAACAATCAAATCCATTACAGGATAATTGTATTATTGCTGAAAAGGGTGTCATGAAGATCTCTGATGATAAAAACTATCTCGAATTTAATTTACAAAATGGTTATCGTTACCAGGAAAAAGGAAATGCACTTGATTCCTCCACCGAATATATACGACTTGGGTTCAAAGATTTTAAAAAATTATTTGACCTGAGTGCTTTGCAAAAACAAAATACCAACGATAGTGTTTTTAAAAACAATTTCAGGATGTTGAGTTCAAGACAACTTAGTAAGAATATTGATTCACTCTCAAAGATCTATGATAGTTTAACTAAGAACGTATCGAAGAGCCTCAATATTTATTTACATTATAATAAACTCGCTGAGCCTTCCTGGAAAAAAGTTGCCGGCTCCACATCATTGCCTAAAAACAGGTTGATTCCTGATTCAATGCTGGAACGTGTTCGTGACAGGGCATTATCAATAGCAGGCGATCTTAAAAATGCAGCCCAGTTTGGATCCAATGATATAGAAACAAAAAGAAAAGAATTACTTTTTCATAAAGTAGAATGGCATAGAAAATTTTCTTTATCACTCGCCTGCCTGGTATTGTTTTTTATTGGTGCACCACTTGGTTCTATTATAAGAAAAGGCGGCCTCGGTATGCCTTTGGTGATCGCCATTATTTTCTTCCTGCTTTTTCACCTGCTGAATACCTTTGGTGAAAAATTTGTAAAAGACAGCATACTCAGTCCGGTAGTTGGAATGTGGCTCTCAATCATTGTGTTGGTTCCCGTAGGAATATTTTTTACTTATAAGGCAACACATGATTCGCAATTGTTTAATAAAGACGCTTATAAAAGATTCTTTAAAGCAATAGTATCTTTTGTTAGCTTTAATAAAAAAGCATCTACTTAATCTTTAAATAAAAAATTATGGACAATTCTAAATCAAATGGCCGCAGAAAATTCATTAAATCAACTGCCGCCGGTACAGCTGCGCTCACTTTTGGATTGGCAGGAATGGGATCGTTACTGGAATCGTTTAGTACAACAGGAAATCAAATCATACAACCAGGTTCATTGTTCAGTACAGGATTTGATCAAAAACCCCTACCCTATAAATACGATGCATTGGAAAATATAATTGATGCAATGACAATGGAAATTCATTACACAAAACATGCAGCAGGTTATTCGAAGAATTTAAAAGAAGCTGCAGCAATAGAGGGTATAGCATCCGATCGTACTGTTGAAAGTATCCTGGTGGAAATTTCGAAATATTCTGCGAAGATCAGGAACAATGCAGGTGGCCATTATAACCACGAGCTATTCTGGCAAAGCATGCGCCCGAAAACAACAGATAATAAACCAACAGGCAAACTTGCAGATGCCATCAACAAATCTTTTTCTTCTTTTGATAACTTTAAAAAAACATTCGGTGAATCTGCAAAGAACAGGTTTGGAAGTGGATGGGCATGGTTGTATAAAGATGCTTCCAATAATTTAAAGATCGGCAGCACACCCAACCAGGACAATCCATTAATGGATAATGCAGACATCAAAGGTTTCCCCATTCTCGGCATTGATGTATGGGAACATGCTTATTATTTAAAATATCAAAACAAAAGAGCGGATTATATTGAAGCGTGGTGGAATGTGGTGAATTGGGATTATGTGGGCCAGCGGTTTGAAATGGTTTAATAAAGTTGATATAGTTAATTAAGGAAGGGCGTTTCGCAAAATTGTTTGGGGTTTATTGTTTGGTGTTGTGAACGCCAAACAATAAACCCCAAACAACTTACAGAACTTTCTTATTATTATTAAACTTTATTAACACCGTCAACTTTATTAATCCTTTCAACTTCCCTAAATAGGCTCAGCCTTTGCCCGAAACATTCAAATAAGAAATGTAAACAAACAAAGGCTGATAAATTGACAAGCAATCGTGGTGCAAATGTAATGTGACGCTATTTATATTTCCAAATTATAATCACAATATTTTTGTAAGAATTTTATTGTATTATGAACGGTAAAAAAATAATTTTTTTTATTGTGTTCATGTTCAAAAATTGTATAATAAAACGATAGATTTGTGTCCCTCATTAAAAATTAAAGACATCTATAAAAAACTTTAATTCCTCTTCTTTGTCGCAGACCCCGATGAATTTCGGAGGAGAGCAATTAAAGCTGAGGTCAAAAAAAAGATTAGGTTTTTCTAGATGTCGTCAACTTTAAAAAATATAGCTATGCAGGTTTGGAAAGATTACCAGGAAAAAAATAAAGACCGCTTTTTAAATGAATTGCTTGAACTCCTAAGGATACCAAGTGTAAGTGCAAAAACAGAACACAAAGCAGATATGCTGCGTTGTGCTGAAGCTGTAAAGCAAAGGTTGCTGGAAGCCGGTGCTGATAAGGTTGACATTTATCCAACAGATGGCCATCCTGTTGTATATGGAGAAAAATTAATTGATCCATCCAAACCTACTGTTTTGGTATATGGGCATTATGACGTTCAGCCTGCAGAACCATTGGACCTGTGGAAAAGTGGACCTTTTGATCCAACGATTATTGATGGAAAAATTTTCGCAAGAGGAAGTTGTGATGATAAAGGACAAATGTACATGCACGTAAAGGCATTTGAAACATTGATGAAAACAAATACGCTTGTCAATAATATTAAATTTTGTATTGAAGGTGAAGAAGAAGTTGGTTCACCCAATCTTGCAAAATTTGTTAACGCAAACAAAGAGCTATTAAAAGCAGATTGTGTTTTGATCAGTGATAGTGCGATGATCAGCCTGGATACACCAAGCCTGGATATTGGCTTGCGGGGCCTAAGCTATATAGAAGTAGAAGTGACGGGCCCAAACAGGGATCTTCACAGCGGCGTCTATGGTGGAGCGGTAGCCAACCCAATAACGATCCTTGCAAAGATGATCGCATCACTTCATGATGAGAATAATCATATTACTATACCGGGATTTTACGATGCTGTTGTAGTTGCAACAGATGAAGAAAGAAAACTAATGGCGAAAGCTCCGTTTGATGAAGCAGCATATAAAGATGACCTTGGTATAAAAGAATTATGGGGAGAAAAAGGTTATTCTACCAATGAAAGAACAGGCATCAGGCCCACCATTGAATTAAATGGCATCTGGGGTGGTTATACGGGAGAAGGTGCCAAGACAGTATTGCCATCAAAAGCATTTGCAAAAATATCTGCCAGGCTTGTTCCCAACCAACATTCAAGTAGCATATCAGAACTTTTAATAGATCATTTACATAGGATCGCTCCTTCTAATGTAACTGTAAAAGCCACTTTGCATCATGGTGGTGAACCATACTTAACACCTATTGACAGCATCGCCTATAAGGCAGCTGCAAAAGCAATTGAAGCAACTTTTGGTAAAGAACCAATACCGGTAAGGGGTGGTGGCAGTATTCCTATTTGTTCTTTGTTTGAAAAAGTATTGGGAACAAAAGTAGTGCTCATGGGATTTGGACTTGACAGCGATAACCTGCACAGCCCCAATGAAAAATTTGATATCGCCAATTTTTATAAAGGCA
>JBDTLP010000197.1:0-4640 GCA_039934735.1 Ferruginibacter sp.
GAACATTTGGTGGGTAGAAAAATATCACGTTATGTATTAGCGTTCCGTAGGAACGCATGGTGCTATTTGGGTCGTATGAAAAATATAATTCACAAAACAAAAAGCACCAATCGTTCCTAAGGAACGAAAAACATTTATTATTCTAATTTCTACCCACCAATTGTTCCTATGGAACAGAATACAGTCAGCCGCTTGTTATATCATTAGAATTGCCAGGCTATTACTCTAATAACGTAATGCAAATTAAAAATCAATTCCGTTTTAATAAATATGTTTATTTGTTCCGTAGGAACATTTGGTGGGTAGAAACACGTTGGTATAATGTGTTAGCGTTCCCTAGGAACGCATGGTGCTTTTGAGCTTCATCAAAAAACAAGGCCCATGAAATAAAAACAACGTGAATCATTTCTGCATGGAAAATATATTGACACGTATTGTTATTCGAGTTCTTTAAAAATATATTTTTCATCCCATTCAATTTCAAATGCGGTTAATAATTTTATATACTCTTGCAGGAATGTTTCCTTTCGATGATGAATCTCCTGGTTTTGAATATAATGAATTACATTTTGCACATGACTTTTTGAATAAGTAAATGCTCCATAACCTTCCTGCCAGGCAAATGGATGTGAACAAAAATCCTGCGATTTGATCCATTTACTGCTTTCAGTTTTTACATTTTGAATTAAAGATGAGATAGATTGATGAGGACGCATTCCTATAAAAATATGAATATGATCAGGCATACTATTTACCTGGAGCATTTTGTGATTGTTATCCTGGAAAATGCCGGTAATATATTCATGTAATCTTTCTTTCCATTCATTTTGTATGAGTGCTTGCCTAAACTTTACTGCAAATACAAATTGAATGTGGAGCTGCGTATAAGTGTTTGCCATGTTATAAATATTATTTTATAAATTTCTGGCAAAGCACCAATCGCTCCTACGGTACAAGGACACTTTGTTATGTTATTTTCTACCTTACAAATGTTTCTTCGGAACAAAATAAAATGAGGAAAATCACTACAGGGCATTTCTAAAAACCTATACTTTCCTTTAAACCTCAGCTTTAATTCCTCTTCAAAGGAGCGGATAGGCAAACTTTTAGAGATGGTGGAAAGTATTGAAATCGTTTACATGAAATAATGATTAATTTTTTGAAAGCGGATTATTATTTCTTCTGAAATAAAAATGAAATCAATCTTGGTGTTGAAGACCTGTTATCATCATCAAACCATTCCTGCATATCAATACATTTCATATTATTTTTTGATGCAGCTAAAAAAAAATCAGAGACATGATGAACGAAATATTCAAGTTGAATTGTTTGATCGCCTTTTTCAAATTTTGCACGGCTTCCTTCTAATTGTTTGTATGAATGCAATTCACAAACATAAAAACAACCATTCTTTTTTAAAGTATTGGCTGCTTGTTCAAAAATGAAATCAATATTTTCTATGTGTTCCAGAATAAGACTGCAGGTAATGAGTGTTGCTTTTTTAAAGTGCCAGGGCTTTGTAATATCTGCCTGTTGAAATTTTATATGATCAGCATTTATTTTTTGTTGGGCAATATTCATCATTTCTTCAGAAAAATCAACAGCCGTTATTTTTTTTGACTTTGTTGAAAGCCATGCTGTATTTTTTCCGGTGCCGCAACCCAATTCCAGCACCTTTGAAAAATCTGCATTAATAAGTAATTGTTTACCTGCAATCAATTCAAGATCACGGGTTTTATTGCTGACGGAATCGTAGGTAGCAGCCCAGTTGTTGTATGCGTTTTGTGTGTTCATAAAAAGCCTCATCCCCAACCTCTTCTCCTCCAGAGAAGGGGCTTAGTACCTTTAATATTTTACTTATAAATTAATAAAAAAAATACGTGAGCATGCGTTTCATCTGCATTGATATATCTGTGTCAAAAGCCTCTTCCCCAACCCAATCTCCTCCAGGGAAGGGGCTTAGTACCTTTAATATTTTACTTATAAATTAATAAAAAAAATACGTGAGCATGCGTTTCATCTGCATTGATATATCAGTGTCAAAAGCCTCTTCCCCAACCCCTTCTCCTCCAGGGAAGGGGCTTAGATACAATGTCGAAATAAAATTATTTATTGATCGCCGCAATACCTGGCAGTTCCTTTCCTTCAAAATATTCAAGCAAGGCACCACCACCTGTTGATACATAACTTACTTTATCAGCCAGATTGAATTTATTTACAGCTGCAACACTATCTCCACCACCAACTAAACTAAATGCTCCTCTTGCCGTAGATTCTGCAACAGCCAATGCAATGGATTTTGTTCCATTTTGAAATTTCTCCATTTCAAAAACACCCATTGGGCCGTTCCATAAAACTGTTTTTGATTTATTGATGATCTCGCTGAAAATACCAACTGCTTTTGGTCCAATATCAAGTCCCATCCAGCCTGCAGGTATGGCATCGCTTGGACGTATTTCTGTATTTGCATCTGCTGCAAACTTATCTGCTATAACAGAGTCTTCTGGCAAATGAATGCTCACTCCTTTTTCTGTTGCTTTTTTTAATATTTCCAAAGCAGTATCAAGGCGATCATCTTCACAAAGTGAATTTCCAATAGAACCACCCCGGGCTTTTAAAAATGTATAGGCCATTCCGCCGCCGATAATAATATCGGTTGCCCGTTGCAGTAAGTTTTCGATGATCAAAATTTTATCAGACACTTTAGCGCCGCCAATGATGGCAGTGAAAGGCCTTTCAGATCCATGCAATACTTTTTCTGCACTTACCACCTCTGATTCCATCAATAAGCCAAACATTTTTTTACTGGCATCAAAAAATTCTGCGATCACTGCCGTAGAAGCATGCGCCCTGTGCGCTGTACCAAAAGCATCATTCACATATACATCCCCAAGTTTGCTTAATTTTTCTGCAAATGCCCGATCTCCTTTTTCTTCTTCTTTATAAAAACGCAGATTTTCCAGGAGCAATACTTCTCCACCTTGTAATTTATTAGCAGCATCAGTTGCTGTTTTTCCAATACAATCATCGGCAAAATAAACCCTCGCTCCGCCCAACAGGTCATGCAAATGAGCAACAAGATGTTTTAATGAATACTTATTGGTTGGACCATCTTTCGGACGGCCAAGATGGCTCATCAATATGGCGCTGCCACCATCATTCAATATTTTTTTGATGGTAGGAATCGTTGCGGTCATCCTGGTATCATCGGTGATATTAAATTGTTCATCTAAAGGAACATTGAAATCTACACGTACAAGGGCTTTGACACCGTTGAAATTGAATGTTGAAAAGTTTGGCATAAACACCCTTGCCCCCCAAAGGGGAACTTAGTTTTAAAGTTTATAAATAACACAAGCCTTTCAATAATTGAAAGGCTTGTGTTATTTGAAATATTGTTGAATAAAGAACTAATCGTACAAGTGAGTGACTCCGAGTTCCACTCCGTTCGTCGGAGCATGCACAACGATGTTCAGTAAAGTTACAAATGTTTGTCAAGTAATAAATACAAAACAGCATCTTCGTTTTTATCTACTCCTCAATCAGTTCCCCCTTAGGAGGCGGAGAGGTTTTTATTTAATTAGTCCTGCAAAATGATGCACCGTACGCACTAACTGTGATACATAGCTCATTTCATTATCGTACCAGCTAACCGTTTTTACCAATTGTTTATCGCCTACAGTTAAAACTTTAGTTTGTGTTGCATCGAATAATGAACCGAATTTAGTTCCGATAATATCCGTACTTACAATTTCATCTTCTGTATAACCAAAGCTTTCGTTGCTGGCGGCTTTCATCGCTGCATTTATTTCTTCGATGGTTACTGTTTTATTTAAAACAGAAGTTAATTCTGTCAATGAACCTGTGATGGTAGGAACCCTTTGTGCACTTCCGTCCAGTTTACCTTTCAATTCCGGCAATACAAGACCGATTGCTTTTGCGGCACCGGTGCTGTTAGGAACGATGTTGGCTGCTGCTGCCCTTCCCCTGCGCAAATCACCTTTTGGATGTGGAGCATCCAGCGTATTCTGATCATTTGTATAAGCATGGATGGTTGTCATAATGCCCTGTACGATACCGTACTTATCATTTAATACTTTAGCCATTGGTGCCAGGCAATTGGTTGTACAACTTGCGCAACTAATGATCGTTTCGCTGCCATCAAGAATTTCATGGTTTACGTTAAACACGACCGTTTTTAATTCCCCTGTTGCAGGCGCAGAGATAACGACTCTTTTAGCACCTGCTGTAATATGAGCTTCTGCTTTTGCTTTATCTGCAAAAAAGCCTGTGCTTTCGATTACAACATCCACGCTATGCTGTCCCCACGGAATTTGAGCGGGGTCTTTTTGCGCATATATTTTTACTTCATGGCCATTAACAATGATTGCGTTGTCGGTTGAAGTTACTTTTTCATCGAATCTACCCTGTGCACTGTCATATTTTAATAAATGAGCCAACACTGCCGGGCTGGTAAGGTCATTGATTGCTACAACCTCAATACCATCCATATTGTGTATCTGGCGGAAAACAAGGCGGCCGATACGGCCAAATCCATTAATTGCAACTTTTACTGTACTCATAGATAAAATTTGAAAGTGTGAACTGATTTTTTTGCGTGTGCAAAAGTACAGAAAATG
>JBDTLP010000198.1:0-4610 GCA_039934735.1 Ferruginibacter sp.
TGTACATTTGCGCCAGTTCATTTATTTCCTGCGGCATTTTAAGCCAGTTTTTATTGATAATATCTCATTTCCAATAAATGCTTTTAAAGCACTCTCGTTTTTGATGATGAAGTTTAATACTTCATTTCCGCATTCATTTTAATACATATATACATTGTTATTTACAGACTTGAAGATCATTGAGCCCATTTTAAATGCGGTTCTCAAAGAAGGTTATACAAAACCTACACCTATTCAACAAAAAGCAATTCCTTTTATTTTAGAAGGAAGGGATCTGTTGGGTTGCGCACAAACCGGCACAGGAAAAACAGCAGCATTTGCGATTCCGATGTTGCAGTTATTATCGAAACCACATGCGGCGATTGCGGGCCAGCGCCATATTCGTGCGCTCATACTTACACCTACGCGTGAGCTTGCTATACAGATACAGGAAAGTTTTCTTGCTTATGGCAGCGGTCTTCGTTTAAAGCACCTCGTTATATTCGGTGGTGTTAACCAGGGACCACAAACAGCAGCTCTTCAAAGGGGCGTTGATATTTTAGTTGCTACACCCGGTCGTTTGCTCGATTTAATGAGCCAGGGTTATATCAATCTTAAAGATGTTGAAATTTTTGTTTTGGATGAAGCAGATCGTATGCTTGACATGGGTTTTGTGAATGATGTTAAACGTGTCATCACAAAATTACCAGTTAAAAGACAAACTCTTTTCTTCTCTGCAACCATGCCTAAAGAAATACAGGGTCTGGCAAATGCTATTCTCAGTAATCCTGAAAAAGTAGAAGTTGCACCAGTATCATCAACAGCAGATACCATACAGCAATCACTTTATTTCGTTGAAAAAAATAATAAGCGGCTACTCCTTGCCGATATTTTAAAAGATAAAACGATTGAAACCGCATTGGTGTTTACAAGAACAAAACACGGCGCTGATAAAGTTGTCAAAGATCTTATACGCATTGGTGTCAAAGCCGAAGCCATTCATGGTAATAAATCTCAAAATGCACGTCAGCGTGCATTAAGCAATTTTAAAGACAGGACAACAAGGGTACTTGTTGCTACAGATATCGCTGCACGTGGAATTGATATTGATGAGCTGAGTCATGTTATCAATTATGAATTACCAAATATTCCTGAAACGTATGTTCATCGTATTGGTAGAACAGGCCGTGCTGGTTTAAGTGGTATTGCTTTATCTTTTTGTGAAGCAGAAGAAGTGAGTTATTTAAAAGATATTCAAAAACTGATTGGTAAAGAAATTCCAAAAGACATTCATCATTCTTATCACGTTGATCTTTCTAATTCAAATGTTCCACCTCCAGCACAAGGAGGAAGGCAACAACAAGGTGGCAGACAGCAGGGTGGTAATAGACAACAAGGAAATAATAATAATCGCAGGTCAAATAATAATAGTAACAGTAGTAGCGGTGGCAGTAGTTCCAGGAATAGTAAAGGCAGCAATAGTAAGTCATCCAATTCGAGATCTTACAGCGGACCAAAAAATTATTAAAAACAAGCTTATAGCTGTTAGCAAATAGCTATAAGCTTTGTTTTAAAAACGCCGCTTCGGGAAGGTCAGCCGGGCAATTTTTTGTTAATGAATCTTTATCATTATTGGTCTTAACTTACAGCTTGTAGCTAACAGCTTGTAGCTCTAAAAAGAGCAAGTTTCGGGTAGTTCAACATCTTCTTCATTTTTACTTTTGTGTTTCAAATAAAGAAAATGAAAGCACAGGATATTATTAATTATGCTCGCATTGCAGAAGCGATTGCTTATATACAAGCCAATTTCAAATCGCAACCAGATCTTGATGAAGTTGCAGAGAAAGTTCATTTAAGCCCTTATCATTTTCAACGATTGTTTACAGAATGGGCAGGCACAAGTCCAAAGAAATTTTTACAATACATTAGCATTGAATATGCAAAAAAAATGCTGAAAGAAAATCAGTCATCTTTATTTGATACAGCTATTGAAACAGGCCTTTCCGGTACAAGTCGTTTGCATGATCTTTTTATGAAGATAGAAGGAATGACACCCGGAGAATATAAAAATGGCGGAGAAAATCTTCTGATCAATTATAGTTTTGCAGAAAACCCTTTTGGAAATATTATTGTTGCTTCCACAACAAAAGGTATTTGTCATATTGCATTTGCAGATGACGAAGCGATCGCATTTCAAACATTGCAATCCATTTTTCCAAAAGCTGTTTACAAACAAAAACTTGATCTTATTCAACAAAATGCATTATTTATTTTTACGCATGAGTGGAATAAGCTCCACGAAATAAAACTACATTTAAAAGGAACAGCATTTCAATTGAAAGTTTGGGAAACACTATTAAAAATTCCAATGGGGCAATTATCTACTTATGGAAACATTGCCCGCAATATTAAAAATCCAAATGCTTCACGAGCTGTTGGTACCGCTATCGGTGATAATCCTGTTGCATTCTTAATTCCCTGTCATCGTGTTATTCAATCAACAGGAATTGTCGGGGGTTATCATTGGGGAAGTATTCGCAAAACAGTAATGATAGGATGGGAAGCTGCAAAAACAAATTAAAAAATGGACCTGTTTAGTAATCATATTGATGCCACGATAAATCTTTTGCCAAACGGTGGTACTGTAAATTATTACGGAATGATCATATCGCACAAAGAAGCCAATCATTATTTTGATGTATTGATGAAAAGCATCGAATGGAAAAATGATCAAGCAGTAATATTTGGCAAACACATTATTACCAAAAGAAAAGTTGCCTGGTACGCAGATCAAAAATACGCTTATACTTATTCTAACATTACTAAAGAAGCGCTTGTATGGACAAAAGAATTATTACAATTAAAAAAACTCATTGAAGAAAAATCCGGCGCCACTTATAATTCATGTTTACTCAATTTATATCATGATGGTGATGAAGGAATGGCCTGGCACAGTGATGATGAAAAAACATTGGGAAGAAGCCTGCCAATTGCGTCGGTAACTTTTGGTGCAGAAAGAAAATTTTCTTTTAAACATAAACGAACAAAAGAAACTGTTTCTCTTGTTTTAGAAAATGGAAGTTTACTTGTAATGAAAGATGAAACGCAAACGAATTGGTTGCATCGGTTGCCACCTACTACAAAAATAAAAGGCCCGAGAATTAATCTTACTTTTAGAACGATGATTATCTGATACATCGGGGATGATTTTAAGTGGTCGGTGAGGACACCGACCACGGAGAGACACCGCGGTTGGTGTTTTTGCTAGCGCAGGTCTCCCGACCTGTGCTTTTTCGTTACTTAATTTTCAAATCGAAATATAATTTGATTTATGAAATTAATTCAATGCAAGGTTATAGTAAAAGGAGGCACAGGTCAAGAGACCTGCGCCAATAAAATCAGTGAATCAGTGGCAACAATAAAAATCAACGAATCAGCCGCATTTTTTTATCTTTGCCCTCCTAATTTTTAATTTATGTTCAACAAGCGTATTAAGATAAAAGAATTACTTACATCAGATAAAACAAACTACGAAGCTACCGTGATGGGTTGGGTGCGTACTTTTCGTAACAACCAGTTCATTGCATTGAATGATGGCAGCACGAATAATAATATACAGATCGTTGCCGCACTGGGAACTTTGGATGATGCTACCATGAGGCGTATTACTACCGGTGCCTGTATTAAAGCGGTGGGTGTAGTAATTCCTTCTTTAGGCAAAGGACAAAAAGTTGAACTAAAAGCAACATCAATAGAAATATTGGGTGATAGTGATGCTGAAAAATTTCCGCTTCAACCTAAAAAACATAGTCTTGAATTTTTACGTGAGCATGCACATATCCGTTTTCGTACAAATACTTTTGGTGCTATTTTTCGTGTAAGGCATTCACTTGCTTATGCAGTTCATAAATTCTTTCACGAACGCGGTTTTGTTTATATGCACACACCCATCATTACAGCAAGTGATGCAGAAGGTGCTGGTGAAATGTTTAAGGTAACTACATTGCCATTGGATGGAACTGCTCCTAAACTGGATGATGGCAGCATTAACTTCAAAGAAGATTTTTTTGGAAGAAGTACTAACCTCACCGTTAGCGGCCAGCTAGAAGGTGAATTAGCGGCTATGGCTTTCAGTGATATATATACATTTGGTCCAACATTCCGTGCAGAAAATAGTAATACCACACGGCATCTTGCTGAATTCTGGATGATCGAACCAGAAGTTGCATTCAATGATCTTGAAGACAACATGAATCTTGCTGAAGATTTTATTAAATACATTATTCGTTTTGCCATTGAAAACAATAGGGAAGATCTTGAATTCCTCACACAAAGATTAGATGAAGAAGAAAAACAAAAACCACAGGCAGACAGAAGTGAAATGGGATTGATGGAAAAATTAGAGTTTGTTGTTAACAATGATTTTCAACGCCTCACCTATACAGAAGCCATTGACATTTTAAAAGAAAGCAATCACAATAAGAAAAAGAAATTTCAATATTTAATAGAAGGATGGGGCGTTGATCTGCAAAGCGAACACGAACGTTACCTTGTTGAAAAACATTTTAAGAAACCTGTTATACTTACCAACTATCCAAAAGAAATAAAAGCGTTTTACATGCGCCAGAATG
>JBDTLP010000199.1:0-4563 GCA_039934735.1 Ferruginibacter sp.
CTGCACTTATTGCTTTAGAAAGCGAATCTTGATTCCAGGTCATTTTAATGTGTTTGGATAGCCTGACTGCACTATCGATATTGGTTATTTTGACGTATTTTAAAAAGCTAATCCGACCGCTATGCCCGTCATTACAACCCCAAAAAATGAAAATTTGCCTCTCAGAATATAAAATGCCCACCGTGATAGTCGCTAATGCATACTTATATTCAATAAGACCGCTTGCATCATCCACTATTTAAATTGATAAAGATTAATTTTTTTGAATCTTCTTGATTCATTTTAGTCGCTTGGCCAGGGCTATTAAATTATTCTGAATATTATACAGTTATGGAGAAAATCGTTTTACTATTTCAAAAACGTATTTCGGAAATGAACCTTGCATTACAATGGTAATTGGATTATAAATGTTGTTCCAACTCCCTCCTCTGTTTCAACTTTTAATTCTCCACCATGTGCTTTAATAATATCATAACTCAAACTCAATCCCAATCCTGTTCCTTGCCCTGTTGGCTTTGTTGTAAAGAAGGGCTGAAAGATCTTATCCAATATTTTTTGAGGAATACCGTTGCCGTTATCAGTAACTCTTATCTCGACTTTATCAGTAAATTTTTTTGTACTTACTGAAACAGTTGGTTCATGAAGAGATGACACCTTTTGAACAGGTGTCACGTCTTTTCGAGCAGTTTCTTTCTTTTTTTCATTAACAGCATAAAATGCATTGTTGTATAAATTCAACAAAACTCTGCCGATATCCTGCGGAACAATATTTATTTCTCCAATCGTTTCATCAAAGTCAGTCTTCAGCGTTGCGTTAAATGATTTATCTTTTGCACGAAGGCCATGATAAGAGAGGCGCAGATATTCATCCGAAAATTTATTGATATCAGATGGTTCCTTTTTACCCGTACTTGCCTGGCTGTGTTGCAGCATGCCTTTTACAATTGCATCGGCACGTTTGCCATGGTGATTTATTTTTTCTTCGTTGGCAATTACATCATTTGCGATCTCATTTGCATCATCCAAATTTCCTTTCTTCATTTCATCTTTCATTTCAACCAGCAACTCTTTATTTATTTCACTAAAATTATTCACGAAATTCAACGGGTTTTGTATTTCATGCGCAATGCCCGCTGTCAACTCACCAAGAGAGGCCATTTTTTCTGATTGGATGAGTTGTTTTTGCGTAGCTTTCAGATCCAGTAAGGCAGTTTCTACTTTTTGCTTTTGTTCCTGCAAAACTATATTGGCTTTTTTCTTTTGCTGATTGTTCCGGTATAAGAGATAAGCAATAATGAAGAAGATACCCAACCCGGCCAGAAGAAGGTATGTCCTTTTTCTATTGTTGGCGGAGATTTGTTCACTTTCCTGTGCCTTTAAGCGCAATTGCTCATTAAACCCAACTTGTTGAAATGTGCTAATGCGATCGATCTCTTTTTCGTTCAGGCTATCGCTTAATACTTTGGCCAACTGCATATAAAAATAGGCGCTGTCGTATTGTTTATTGTCTTTAAAACTTTCTGATAAAGTGGTGTAAGATCCAACTGTTTGTGGTATAAAACTTCCCAACGCGATATAATTTTTGACTGCTGCTTTGGCATAATAAAGGCTTGAATCATTCCTTCCTTTTTTTCGGTATAAATCGGCCAGGGCTGCTTGCGTTAAGGCCAGGTAGTTGGCATTCGTATTCTTCTTTTCAATCAGATACAAAGCCTCCAGGTAATATTTTTTGGCGGAATCCAGGTTTTCTTTTTTATAAAATATATCACCCACATTTTTTTGTGATGCGCCACTGTAATTGTAAAGCCCGAAACTTTTTTCAATTTCCATTACCATGCGCTGGTAATACATGGCCGAATCCAACTTGTCCATATTAAAATACGCATTGGCAATGTTGTAAGTAATGCTGTACAACAGGTGCTTATTCTCCGTTCCATCTTCGACGATCTGCCTGGCCTCCAGTAATTCCTGTAATTGCTTTCGTATATTCCTGGTACTACCATACAGTAATGCCAAACTGTTTTTTATGTATCCCAATAGCAATATCCGGTCAGATTCCGGGTTTCCTTTGATGTATGTATTTATGTATGGTGTGGGCATTACGTTTTTTGCAATATCCTTTTCCTCTGCCATTTTTGATGCTTCCATTAATACATTCAACGCATTGGAATAATCACCATTGCTCAGCAAGGAAAATCCGAGATCGCTCAGGGTGCATGCCTCATAAAATTTTTGATTTAATTTTTTGGATAATGCCAAAGCCTTGTAACCATAAAAAATAGAACTATCCCTATTGGCTTCCGAATAATCCAGCTGCAATGTACAATAGCTATTTAATAATAGGGTATCGTTGTTAGTGGTAAGATCGTGATGGTTAATCGGCAGGGCTGCATTGCTCTGCGCTGTGGTCAGCAAAGACTGGATTGCCAATAAGCCGGTGACCACGCGTTTTTTCAGGGTGCCAGGTTGCATTGTCTAATTATTTAGTAATGGGAGTGAAATGATGAATGTTGTACTTTCGCCCCGTCCGACAGGGTCTTCCAGGCGGGCTTCTTTTGTTTCCACTTTTATTTCGCCGCCATGTGATTTTATAATATCATAACTTAAACTCAAACCCAAACCCGTTCCTTGCCCCGTTGGTTTGGTAGTAAAAAATGGTTGAAATATTTTACCAACTATTTTTTGTGGAATGCCATTGCCGTTATCTTTAACGCTGATAAAAACTTTGTCACCCATCTTTTTTGTACTTACAGAAACAGTTGGCTCGTAGCTTTCCATGCCTAACAGGTTTTGTTCTACGTGTTTCTTTTTTTCATTCACCGCATAAAATGCATTGTTGTACAAATTCAATAGTACTTTTCCAATGTCCTGTGGGATGATATTTATTTTTCCAATGGTGTTATCAAAATCAGTTTTGATGGCAGCGTTGAATGATTTGTCTTTTGCCCTTAAGCCATGATAGCTCAACCGCAGATATTCATCACACAAGGCATTAATATCTGTTGGTTCTTTTTTACCACTGCTGCTCTGGCTATGCAGAAGCATTCCTTTTACAATTGCATCAGCACGTTTACCATGATGATTTATTTTTTCTTCATTCGATTCAATATCATCTGCAATAGCATTTACTTCTTCCATATTTCCTTTTTTTATTTCTCCTTTTAATTCACCGACAATTTCCCTAATCCGTGTAATCTTTTAATCCTTTCAAATCCGTGATTCAGACAACTGGCAATTGAATAATAAACGCACTTCCCCACTCCTTCATTACTCTCTAGTTTTATTTTACCACCATGTGCTTTAATAATATCATAACTCAACCCCAATCTAGTTCCCTGCCCGGTTGGTTTGGTGGTAAAGAATGGCTGAAAAATTTTATCTAAAACTCCACTGCATTAAACGCATTAACCCAAAGCTTTTTTACTTTCTTCGTTGAAGATACCAATACTCATCCGGTCAGGTATCTTTCGAATCAGATGAAATTGTTCAAAGAAACCTTTTGCCGTTTCTGCCAACTGCTCACTTTTGTGCATAGCCATTGTTTTGGCACGTACTCTTTCCAACACTGCTTCAATCTGCGCTCCATTTGCCTGTGCTTCTGCTTTTTGAAATGCCTGGTAACACCTGTATGCCTGGCCAAAAACAACGGCAAAGCGTTTAAAGATTTGGGTTGCTTTATTTGTCAGTTGCTTTGCGTCAAAATCTTGATTACCTCTTCGAGCTCTTCGTTTTTTTGCTTAGCTATGAAACGGGAGCGAACTTTTTCCAACGCCGCTTCTATGTCGAGCTCTTCGTTTTTTTGCCGCGATCTCTTTCCGGAGTTTAGCATTTTTTTGCCTCAGCAATTTTTCCTGTTGGCTATTCATATGACGTTAATTGAATGAAAGCAGCATAAAATTACAACAAACCCGGATCAGCGAAGATCAATGATTGCCCTTCGTTCCCAATTCTTCGCTTTAAAAATTATTTATGGAAAGACTTTCTTTTCGGTTTGACACTTTGCTGATTTGAACGCTAAAAGATAATCATTTTACCGCTAAAAATATGCTGGCTTTTCCTTCCAGCTGGGTCTCTACCAGGAAACTAATCAAAATTGAATACTGGTTTGTGGCAGGACTCGCAGTGCCATGAACAGAAAACTGTACAACGATGAGTCTTTTGCAGGAGTCCTATAAGAATGCAATTGCAATCCGATAGATTTGGATTCAATGTATCCATATGGAAAACCGTAAGTAATATTTGATCCGGACATATTGCGGCGAGTTTCTGCCGAAAACTATTCAAAATAGAATATTCGTTGTGGCAGGACACCATGCCATGAACAGAAAACTGCACACCAATGCGTCTTTTGTAGGAGTCCAATAAGAATGGAATTGCAATTCGACAGGTTTTGATTCAATGTATCCACATGGAAAATCGTAATTGATCCGGACATATTGCGGCGAGTTCTGCCGCCAATAGTATTTAAGTTATACGATTGTAATGGCAAAGAATCGACTGGAACTTAAAGTGGCCTCGCCAGGAATCGAACCTGGATCTGGGGCTTCGGAGGCCCTTATACTA
>JBDTLP010000200.1:0-4561 GCA_039934735.1 Ferruginibacter sp.
GTTCAAACAAAACCTTTATTTATGAAGCAATTCACGACTTAAAAGCTTAATTCTAAAAAAGTATTTTTCCTGTTCAATAAAAATGGTGGATTATCTGGTTAATCTACTATCGTTCTTTGAATTCAAAAGGATTTATGGAGTATTAAAGCCATTAAAGAAAAGAGGGGATACTATTATTGATGTATTTCCAGTGTTGATCATTTTGCCCTTTCTTAAACATGCAAGTATACATGCACTGTTTAAATCCCGTAATAAAGATTTATCCGGTGGCGACAATGATGTTTATTACAGATTTAAGAACATGCAAACCATTCCATGGCTCAGATTGCTGATGAGTTTTGTAAAACGATTTGTAGTTATTATAGAAAGAAAGGCAGAAGCCACAGTAGACAAGCGTTGTTTGATCATTGATGATTCGCTGCTAAATAAAACCGGGAAAGCCATTGAATTTGCAGGAAAGCTTTGGGATCATGTGAACCATGGCTATAAGTTAGGGCTTCGTTTATTGTTGTTGTGTTATTATGATGGAAAAAGTAATCTGCCGCTGGACTTTTCGTTGCACCGGGAGAAAGGCAAAAATGAACAAAAGCCTTATGGATTGACCAAAAAACAATTGAAGCGACAATATAAAGGATGCCGCGTTGCAGAGGGTGAAAGTGATAAAAGAGCCCGCGAGGTGGATATGAGTAAAATCGATGTTGGAATAGCAATGATCAAAAGGGCACTTCGGTGCTTAAAGGTCGATTATGTGCTGATGGACAGTTGGTTTACTTCAGAGCGGATGATCCAATGTGTAAGAAGTTATAGCAAACAAAATGTGCATCTGATAGGGATGATGAAAATGGGCAAAGCTAAGTACTTGTACAAAGGAAAGTTTTATGGTGCTTCTGAACTGCTAAGTAAAGTCAAACGCAATACAGGTATCAAACGTTGCCGTAAGCTTAAAGCAAGTTATTTGATAATAGACGCGATGTACAAGCAATATCCGGTCAGATTATTTTTCAGCCGGTTTGGGCAAAAAGGTAAATGGCATTTGATTTTATCAACCGATACCTCTCTTTCTTATAGTAAAGTAATGGAGCAATATCAGCTACGCTGGACTATAGGGGTATTTTTTAAAGAAAGTAAGCAATTCCTGAACTTAGGAGGATGCCAATCTAAAAACTTTGAGGCTCAGATAGCAGACACAACCATTACGATGATTCAATATATCCTGCTTACCTTAAGAAAGCGCTTCGATGATTACGAAACCCGGGGAGAAATATTCAGAGCTACTGGTGAGGAAATGGTGGAACAAAGGCTGCATATAAGATTATGGGAACTTTTAATAGCTATTATGAAATCATTATAGAAACATTAGACCTAATTGTGGAAGATATTGACATATGTATCAACAAGATTATTAACTCTGATAAATTAAAAGGAATATTGGAATTAATATCTCCAAAATATAAACGAATTCTAACTTAATTTAAGTGCGAAACTTGAGTTATTAATTGTTTGAGAAAATTATCAGGCATAAAAAAAACCATCACACACCAACCTTCACCCTCTTCTTTTTCAGCGACATGAGTCCCCTTTTTTACAAACACACAAACGCCCTCTTTAAGATCCCACTTTTTCCTGTCTTTATGAAAAATACGTTTGCCGCTTATAAAATAAGCGATATGGTTGCATTCAATAAAAAATTGTTCTTTTCTTTCCATCTGCGGGCAATCATAATTTTGTAAAAAGCAAACCCTTGCAATTTAGCTGCCGGGAGGGGCTGGGAAAATTTTTTAAAATTTCGTATAAATTGATCATTGCAGCTACAAAAAACCTTTAGCTAATATAACCTTTTCCTGCGAGATTATTTCCCAGTTTTGGTAGTAGTTGAAAGCAAGCGGGCTGAAAAGCCTGTTCAGGCGGGCACGGATAATAAAGAGTGCTGAAAGTAATTTATTTTGATGCCGTGGTTCAATTTAGTAACTGTGGTGTAACTTTCACGACTTTTGTGGAATGAGAAACCTACTTCGAATTCTTCTCCTCGCTATTTTTACATACAGCTGCTTGCCGGCATATCCACAAAGTACTACAATCGTTGCGGGGAAGCCAGCACCATTTATCAAATTAAAAAACATCAACGACAGCATCGTTTCATTTAACGATTATCCATCGGCGAGGGGGTTTATCATAATTTTTATCTGTAACACCTGTCCTTATTCAAAAGCCTATGAACAAAGGATAATTGCTCTTGATAAAAAATATTCGCTGCAGCATTTTCCGGTCCTTGCTGTAAATCCTAACGATCCGGAACTCTCAGCCGGCGACAGTTTTATTAAAATGAAAGAACACTCAAAGTTGCGGGGTTATACATTTCCATATCTTTATGATGAGCGGCAGGTGATTACCAATCTTTACGGAGCCAGGAGTACACCGCAAGTTTTTGTTATCAGTAAAAATGACAGCAATTACACCGTTGAATATACCGGAGCTATCGATAATGATATTCAAAATAGTAACCCGGACAGAATCAATTATGTTCAAGATGCGGTATCTGCTTTATTGAATAATAAAAGGCCTGCGGTTATATTTACGAGGGCAATTGGCTGTAGTATAAGCAGGAGAAAAAATTAGATTCAAATTTTTTGCCGGTTTACTATTCAGGCTTTCATCAATAGGAAAAGCAGCCTGCTTTGGCTTTGAGCAAAAAAAATTTATAGTTTGAAAATGCTGTCATCTATTGGAAGATTGAGTTTTATATCCTTGACTGTAATTATAAGGATACTTTGTCCATTGGAAATACAGGAAATTTTTTGTGGTACTGTTATGCCCTCTATCGTGTGGTAATCACTGTATAATATGTCCAGCATACTGTTTTCCAGTTCGGTGTTTTTTGATATCGCCTGTTTCTTTACAATTTCATAATCATCAGTATTGAAATAGTAAGTTTCTGTATCTCCGTCCTTGCGGGTGAGTTTTATTTTATAGCATATTTTATTATTCACGGTGTCCTTTCCTTCAAGCTTTATCGTATGGCCTTTTTTATCATAATCTATGAATGGGCTTTCAATATCCACATCAGATTCATTTGCCATTGCAGACGCCTGCTTTCCTGTTAATATTGTTTTTTTTGTTTCATCTTTAAAGCCATCAATTTTCCAACCCACTTTACCATCATAAGCCTGGTTAAAAGATTTTCCATTGGCCGTTACCTCATATTTATAAAGATCAGGATTTTTTGCCCATGCTTTAAACGGAAACTCCATACCCCCGTAATTATAGGTTCCGGAACTGGTGATTGTTTTAACTTGTTTCCACTTTTGTGCACCACCACTAAATGCTATATATTTTGCTATAATGTCATCTGCTTTTTGTGATCTTGCAATTAGTGAAAAAGCAAAAAACAGCGAAAGAAAAGTTATCCTATAGATGGTCATAATAAAGATTTATGTTCTGCAAACTTAAGCAAACAGAAGATCACAAAATCATGGCCGGGAAGGTAGATACAGGTGGCATTGATGCTTCGCAAATCCATGACGTAATAATCACACAGTGCTTAATTTCAACTGTGGCTTTTTTTTCGCAACCTCATACACCCCATATCCTTTTATCATCCGTAAGATTTCTGCGACGCCCCATGCAATCTCTTTTGCTCCTAATATTTTATGTTTTTAAAGCCGGTATTTTCTTAGGGGTTAAGAAAATTTTTTGGTAAAAAATTCCGATATAACTACAACGAAATCTCACAACGTTCCGCTAAGTTTTACCCGTTGCCCGCAAATCCGGGATACAAAGTCATCCCGCCATCAACAAATAAAGTAGTTCCATTTATATAATCAGCATCATCACTGGCAAGGAATACCGCCGCGTTGCCAATATCCTGCACCTGCCCGATACGTTTTTCAGGTATCAGTTTTAATAAATCCTGTAAATGTGCTGCAGTATCCCATGCGTCGTGGTTGATGGGAGTTGCGATGGCGCCCGGGGCAATAGAATTGATACGGATCTTTTTTGGCGCAAATTCCTGGGCGATTGTCTTCATCATCATCATAATACCGCCTTTGCTGGCAGCGTAATTTGCGTGACCTGCCCAGGGGATCACTTCATGCACGCTACTCATACAGATAATTTTTCCCGCTGCTTTACTTTTCGTTTCGTCTATTCCTCTTCTTAAAAATTCCTTAATGGCTTCTCTTGCACAAAGAAATTGCCCCGTAAGATTTACTGCCAAAACAAAATTCCATTGTTCCAGCGTCATTTCGGTGAATTTTGCATCGCGCTGAAGTCCTGCATTATTCACCAATATGTCAACAGTACCGAATTGTGCTATGACATCGGAAAACATCTTTATTACTTCATCTTCTTTACTTACATCGCATCCATAGGTAATACCGTTGCCCCCCTCTGCTATTATTTCCTGCAATACCTTCCCTGCAGCGTCTTTTGTTGCAGGCACGGGATAATTCACCACGACAGTTGCACCGGCATTTGCCATTGCTTTTGACACACCTGCACCAATACCACTGCTGGCACCTGTAATAATTGCAATTTGACCTTGTAACTTTTTGCCCATCTTGAA
>JBDTLP010000201.1:0-4466 GCA_039934735.1 Ferruginibacter sp.
CCTATTTTGCTAATTTCCAGTAAGCAACACTACCTGTCTTTCTCTCATCGGTTGCCCTTACTACCAAAGTATCGCCATTACTTAGGTTACCAAAGATTTCGATGCCTTTATCAGTTGACATACCTTGTCTTACATCTATCCATTCAGCCTTGCCGTCTTTAACCTTGATAACAAATTTTCTTTCCTGGTTGGTTGCAATTGAACCGGGGCCTATTAAAAAAGAATTGCCTTCTCTTTCCATTTTTATTTTTACGTAGGCAAAGGAACCTGCTTTCAAATCATTATCCTTATTGTCAAATGTATATTCCCATTGTTCGGTTCTTGTTGTTGGGTCTATAGTTCCACTCTTTCTGGATAGTGTTGTTGTAAATAATTTTTCGGGAAAGGCATCTACTCTAAACATAACTTGCCTGGCAGCAGTATTAGATGCATTATATAATTCGGGCACTGCAACTCTCAATCGCAGTGTACGATTATTCTGCACCGTTAGTACAACCTGGCTATTTCCCACAAGTGCTCCTCTGTCGGCATTTCTTGTAGTGATGATGCCATCAAAAGGGGAACGCAAAACTAAAAGGCCTGCAACTTGTTCGTAAGATTGAGCTAACTGTCCCGATGCCTGATAAGATGCACTATCAGCCAGCAATTGATTACGGCTTCGTGTTAATTCAACAGGAGCTACAATACCCGGCGTTTTGGCCTGGGAGGCTTTATTTAAACGTTGGTACATATCATTACTGCTCATGTATTTTGCTTTTGCCGCCTGTAGGGCTGATTGGTATTCTGCCTGTTTCGTATTTAATTCCGGTGCTTCAATTAATGCAAGTATTTGACCACGATGAACCTTATCGCCAATATCAACCTTCATTTCTTTTATATAACCCTGCACACGCGCAAATAACTCTGATTGCTCATATGGCAATAGTTCAGCAGGAAGTTCAATGTTTTTAGTAACACTTGTATCATGCAATATGAAAACAGGGACTGTATCAATTGGGTTTGAAGTTGTAGTGGTAGTTTCTCCTGATTTAGTATTGTTTTTACAAGCTACAAACATAGAAACAGTTAAAAGGATAAAAACAGGCTTCATAAAAATGTGATTACTTTTCATTGTTCATTAAAATATTTGCTATTCTCATCATCTGGATCCATGGAAGCCGATATATATTTCCTTTTGCCAGCACTCCACTGATATACATGAGGTAGGAAAAATAAAATGCTAATAGTGGAAAAGATTATTCCGCCAATTGCTGTAATTCCCAACGGTGCTGTCTGGTCGCCACTTTTGCCAAAACCTATAGCCATGGGTATCATGCCCGCAATCATAGCAAAACTTGTCATTAAAATGGGACGCAGCCTGCTTTCTGCGGCTATAAAATGTGCATTGATTATATTACCGGACCTTCTTAATTGTTCGGCGTTAGTTATGAATAAGACTGCGTTTGCAATTGACACCCCGATAGCCATTATGGTTCCCATGTACGATTGTATATTCATTGTTTGCCCTGTAAGAAATAATATTAACAGAGAGCCGGCAACTACAGCCGGAACAACAGATACTGTTGTAGCGGCAATACGAAACGATTGAAAGAAAACGGCCATTAATAAAAAGATAACTACTATAGCAATGAGCAAACCAAACTGTAAACTGCTGAGTGTGTCCTGCAATAATTCAGGCTGACCACGCAATAATATTTTTGAACCTTTTGGCAACGCTGTTTTATTTATTACATCATTTACCTTTTTGAAAGCACTCCCTAAATCTTCACCTTGCACATTAGCTGTAATGGTAATGTAGCGTTGCTGGTTCAGCCTGTCATATTCGCCAGGTGTAGTAGTTTGTTTCAGGGACGCTACTTCACTTAGCAGATGAACATTGCCTTCTGCTGATGCTACAGGAACCGCTTCTATTTGAGAGGTGTTATTCATTCGGTATTCGGGATACTGCACCTGTACGATGTATGCAGTACCTGTTGCTTTATCTAACCAGTACCCCGGTGAGGTGAATCGACTGGAAGATGTTGCTACTACTGCAGAGCGAAATACCTGGTCTTCTGTTATATTTAGCTGGCCGGCTTTTACCCTGTCTACATTAATTTCAATGGCAGGATAATCTAATGGTGTGGTAATTTGTGCATCTCTTAAAGATGATAGATTTGATAATTGTGTTAGAACCTGGGTAGCCGTTTTCTTCCCTTCATCCATGTTCCTGTTTACTATGGCAATTTGAATTGGATTGGTTGAACCAAGATTTAAAACCTGCTCAGCAAGATCACCGGGTTCAAAAGAAATGTGCGCATTGGGTATCTGTTTTTTTACAGCCGCACGCAATAGTTCCTTAAACTCTTCAATTTTAAGTGCGCCTGATTTGAATTTAATTCTTGTAACTGATTCATTTGGACCACCTGTCCATAAGTGAATATAATTTACTGGAAAACTGCTCGGTTGGGTTCCGACGAATGCAGATGTAATATCTACGTTTTGTTTACCCGCAATATCATTCACTAATGACAATAGTTTGCGTGTTGCATCTTCCGTTCGCTCTAACCTTGTACCAACCGGCAGGCGTAAGCGAACCTGGGCCTGGCCTGTATCGGTTTTCGGAAATAATTCAGTTCCGGTTAAAGAATAAAACAAAATGATTAGCCCAACTGAAAGTAACATAAACCCGAAAGTTATTATTCCACCACTGGTTTTAATGTGTTGCCCTGCTCTCACATATTTATTTTTGAAGCGGTTAAAAAAGGAATCAGATGATGCTATTTCTTTATTGCTTAATTGACGTTTCATTAGCCAATTGCTAACTACAGGCACAAAACTTTGTGATAACAAAAATGAAGCTATCATAGCAAAACCGACCGCCAATGATAATGGCAGGAACATTGCTTTGGGTACTCTTTTCATAAATAAGGAAGGCACAAATACGGCAAGAATACTTAACAGAATAAGTAGCTTTGGTGTAGCAATTTCCATACTGGCGTCTGCTATAGCTTTTGCTTTGTTTTTTCCCATTTCCAAATGCCTGTGGATATTTTCAATTGTTACAGTCGATTCATCTACCAATATACCAACAGATAATGCGAGCCCTCCCAATGTCATTATATTAATGGTCTGTCCGGTTAAATATAACAATGTTGCAGAAGCAAGCAAAGATAATGGTATGGTCATCACTACTATTAAAGCACCTCTTTTATCGCCCAAAAATAATAGTACCATTAAGCCTGTAAGGATAGCACCCAATCCCCCTTCAAATAATAAACTTTTTAATGCATTAATCACATAACCACTTTGGTCAAATTCATAAGATACTTTTATGTCATCAGGTATCGCAGCCTGCATATCTGGCAAAGCCGCCTTTACCCTTTGCACCACATCCCAGGTAGAAGCATCTGCACGTTTTGTTACGGGTATATAGACCGAACGCTTTCCATTAATTAAAGCATAGCTGGTAGTAACATCCGAACCTATACTAACTGAGGCTATATCCTTTATATACACTGAAGGGCCGCTACCCAATTGAAGCGGAGAGTTTTGAAGATCCTGTAAATTTTCAATCACGCTGTTTTGTGGTGTGATGTAGATACTGTCTCCAATGCGCACATTACCTGCCGGGCTGATAGTATTTGATTTTGCCAATAGCTGAACAACCTGATCAGGCGTAAGATGGTAACTGCGAATTTTATCAGGGTCAACTGTAATAAGTACCGTCTTCTGATTTCCGCCAAAAGGCGGAGGTGCTGAAACACCTGGTAAGGTAGAAAACATCGGACGTACTTTAAACAATGCCAAATCAGATATTTCACCAAGTGAACAGGTTTGCGAACTAAAAACTAATTGGCCCACTGGCACACTTCCTGCATCAAATCTTGTTATAAAAGGAGGCACTGTGCCGGGCGGCATAAATGCCCTCGCGCGGTTTACATAACCTACAACTTCGGCCATTGCCTGGCTCATATCAGTGCCTTCATTAAATTCTATTTTAATCAGTGCAGCACCTTGTATTGATTTTGAATCTACATACTTTACTCCTGTAATGTACAGGAAGTGATATTCATAGTAGGAGGTAATGAAGCCTTCCATTTGTTCGGGTGATAACCCCCCATAAGGTTGTGCTACATATACAGTAGGTAAGCCAAGTGTCGGAAAAATATCAATCTTTGTATTCCTGATGGCAAGCCATGAAAAAAAGGCAATGCCCAATACTGAAACCAGTATGGTTATGGGATGTCTTAATGCTGACCTGATTAATTTCATTATATTATTTCAATTGTTCTATGAACAAATTCAGGTTGCCTTTAGCCACAGCAATAGCAAGCAACGATTGCCATAATTGTAACCGGGCATTGGCATCATTTACCTTGGCCTTCTGTAAGTCATATTGTGAATTAGTTAACCTTGTAAAATCAACCAGGCCCGCTTCATAACTTAGCTTTAAACCTTCATAGACATCACTTGCAGCCTTTAAT
>JBDTLP010000202.1:0-4397 GCA_039934735.1 Ferruginibacter sp.
CTTGGAAAAGTAAAAAAACTGATCCCCGGATTAAATGCTGCTTTTGTAGAAGTAGGTTTTGAAAAAGATGCTTTTCTTCATTATACAGATCTTAGCCCATATGTTAGATCGATCCTCAAATTCACCAGCCAATCGATGGCTGAGAAACCTGAAGAAACGTTTGAATTCGCTAAATTTAAGGTAGAACCTGAGATCATTAAGACAGGTAAAATAACGGAAGTATTGAGCGGCAAGCCCAATGTTTTGGTACAGATATTAAAAGAACCCATCGCAGCAAAAGGCCCACGCCTGAGTTGTGAACTTTCGCTTCCCGGCAGGTTTGTGGTTGTTACTCCTTTTAATGATATCGTTGCCGTTTCCCGTAAAATACATTCTTCCGAAGAAAGAAAAAGATTGCACAAGATCATTGAATCTATCAAGCCAAAAAACCTTGGCGTTATTGTTCGTACTGCTGCTGAAGGAAAACATACAGCTGAACTTCATGAAGATTTGTTGAGCCTGGAAAATACCTGGAAGACAATACAGAATAACCTGAAAGGTGCTGTTCCTCCTGCAAAAATACTGAGCGAACAAGGCAAAGCAACCAGCATGTTGCGTGATTTGCTTAATGAAGATTTTAACCGCATCGTGGTAAATGATAAAACCATTTTTGCAGATACAAAAAATTATATTCAACGTATTGCACCTGATAAAGCAGATATCGTTGCTTATTATAATAATGGCCTACCCATTTTTGATAATTTCGGAATTACCAAACAAGTTAAAGCTGCTTTTGGTAAAACAGTTAACCTTCCTAGCGGTGCTTATTTAATTATTGAACATACCGAAGCATTACACGTAATCGATGTAAACAGTGGTTATAAAAGTGTTAGCAACAACCAGGAGCAAAATGCTTTGGAAACAAACCTGGAAGCTGCTGAAGAAATAGCACGTCAATTAAGACTAAGAGATCTTGGTGGAATCATTGTTGTTGATTTCATTGATATGAAATTAATGGAGAATAAGAAGAAGCTTGCGGATGCGATGGATAATTTCATGAGAACAGACAGGGCCAAACATGCTGTACTTCCCATCACCAAATTTGGATTGATGCAAATTACCCGGCAGCGAATGAAGCCGGAGATGAATATTAATACAAGTGAAATATGTCCAAGTTGTAACGGTACAGGAAAAATATCTTCAACATTAATTCTTGAAGATGAAATAGCCAAGAACCTGAGTTACCTGATCATGCAGCGCCATAAAGGGCTTACTATTGAAGTACATCCAATCTTATTTACTTATCTCACCTGTGGTTTTCCTTCACGTCGTATGAAATGGAGCTGGAAATACAAACAAAAAGTAAAGGTGAAATCAAATTCAAATTATCATCTTACGGAGTTTCATTTTTTTGATGATAGTGATGAAGAAATAAAATTATAGCAGCTTTTTTATAATTGTCTGGTTCAACGTTGAAGAAATGTTCAATAATTAACGATCAATATTCAAGATGAATATAATATTGTTGTCTTCTTTTCTTTCAATTACGATCTGCATTTTCTTTCTTTTAAAAAATAATTGAGTCCTCACCCCTCTCCCAAAGGACTACTGTGTGGACAGATCTTTTTGAATGGTATTATATATTTTTTTACTTAACAAATTGATCAAATACTATGATAGGTATACGGATGACGGATTGAATTAAATGCTGCTCAACATAAATACAAAGAGGTAGACCACCTACCTCTTTGTATAAAATTTCCAACTTTATTAATGCTGATGATTGTGTTGCATTGCCGTTAGCTCTTCGGGAGTAACTTTCTTTTCATTCGGTTTTGTTTGTGATTCCATCCAACCGAATAATTTTTCAGTGATCAACCTGCGATAAGTTGCATCAACTTGTTTTTCATCTTTCATCATACGGTCAATATAACTTTCCAACCAGCTCATATCTTCTCCCATATTCATCTGGCCGAAATAACGCATTACTTCTCCTCTCATGTTTTCTTTTAATTCTTCTTCTGTTACATCAAGCTTATTATCTTTTATCAGTTTATCGCTGATCAATGTCCATCTTAGCTGGTTGCTAAACCCTGGAAATTCATGTTCTGCTTCTTCTGCCGTTTTTGGTTTTTCGCCACCACTTTGCAGCCAACGCTTCAGGAATGATTCCGGGAATTCCATTTTTGTTTCATCAATCAACAAATGATACAATTGATCATGAAGCTGATTGCGGCTTTGTGAATCCCAGTATTTAGCAATTTCTTCTTTTAGTTCATTGCGAAGTTCATCTTCCGTTTTAATATTCTTTCCAGGAAAAACTTCATTGAAAAATTCCTCATTCATTGCTCGTTTTTCAACAAGGCCTATTTTAACTACATCCAATTTAAAATATTTCGCAGCAGCTTCTTTATTATCTTTTTCAAAGCCCAGATCCTGCAACATCATTTCTAATTTATCTCCTTCAAAAGTTTTGTCCAATTGAAAAACAAAATGATCGCCTGTTTTTTTACCCATCAATTGCTTTTGCATTTTCGGTATAAAATATTTCAGTATCACAGAATTTTCTTTTACGATGCCGCCTTCTATAGCATTACCATCTTTGTCAGACTCAGTGAATAAAACATTCAACACGTTTTCTTCATTATCGATCGTTTCTGGTTCTGTCATTTTACCCGCTTTGATCTGCATGCGGTTTATTTCTTCATTTACCATTTCATCTGTAACGACTACTTTATGAAGTGTAAGTTTCGCTTTTGTAAAATCGGGTATTTCAAAAACAGGTTTAAGGCCGATCTCGAATCCAAAATCATAATCTGAAGGATTGTTGATATCCATTTTACTCATGTCCGTTTCCAAAGGAAGTGGCTGGGCAAAAATGTCTGGCTTCTCTTCATTCAAATATGTGTAAAGTTGTTTTTCAACTGTCTTTAAAATTTCATCGCTGAAAATACCGGCGCCATACATTTTTTTGATCATTCCGGCAGGTACCATTCCTTTTCTAAAACCAGGAATATTTGCAGTCTTACTATACTCTTTAAGCTTCTTTTCAAAAGAAGGCAGGTAATCTTCTTTTTTGATCTTTACGGTAAGTTTATCGGTCAACAAACCGATATTTTCTCTTTCTATTGTAGGCATTATTTATTGATTTGATGTTATTTAATAAGGGCCTCACCCCAACCCCTCTCCTTAAAGGAGAAGGGCTAAAACCCCGAATAACAAACAAGGAACAAGAAATGATGAACTTCGAAGTTCGGTATTCCTTGTTCCTTGTTCAATATTCGACTGTGCGGATAATAGGGGTCGAACCTACATGGATTGCTCCGCCAGATCCTAAGTCTGGTGCGTCTGCCAATTTCGCCATATCCGCAAACGGGTGGCAAAACTAAGGATTTTCTTTATAATAAAATGCCTTATTCATTAATATTTAAGACATATCGATTTTTTTATCTCACATTCCTTTAAGTTCAGAAAATCATTGAATCAGTGGTGATTAAAATTGTCATTGATTCAATGATTAATTTTATTTAGTCCTTGCCCCGGCCATTTTTTGACTTTGGGCATTTTTAAACTAAATTCGTTTAACTACATGGAAGCCATAGAAACAATACAAGCATATAATCTTTCGGAGGAAGATGAAAAAAAGGAGATTCTCCGGCAGTATCGTGCTCTTTTGCGGGTGCTAAAAGTAAAATTAAAGCCAGGAGATAAAGTGATGCTTCGCCGGGCTTTTGAAATTGCTGCCGAAGCCCATAAAACCATGCGCCGTAAGAGCGGAGAGCCCTATATTTTACATCCTTTAGCTGTCGCCAAAATCTGCGCAGAAGAGATTGGGCTTGGTATACGCAGTACGATCTGTGCACTTTTGCACGATACGGTGGAAGACACCGACGTTACCCTGGAAGATATTCAAAGAGAATTTGGCGCCGAGATCGCTAAGATCGTTCATGGATTGACCAAGATCTCTACAGTAATGGATTCCAATACCAGCCAGCAGGCTGAAAATTTTAAAAAGATACTTTTAACGCTTACTGACGATCCCCGTGTTATCCTTATAAAGCTTGCAGACAGGCTACATAATATGCGTACAATGGATAGCATGAAAAGGGAAAAGCAATTAAAAATATCTTCAGAAACAGTTTATGTGTATGCCCCGCTTGCTCATAGAATGGGACTTTACAACATCAAAACAGAAATGGAAGATCTCTCTATGAAATACATGGAGCCGGATACTTACCGTTATATCGCACAAAAATTACAGGATACAAAAAGGGAACGTTCCCGTTATATAAATGATTTTATAAAGCCACTGAAGGATAAACTTGATAAAACAGGTTTATCTTTTGATATCTACGGCCGTCCTAAAAGCATCCATTCCATCTGGACTAAAATAAAAAAGAAAGGCGTTTCTTTTGAAG
>JBDTLP010000203.1:0-4334 GCA_039934735.1 Ferruginibacter sp.
ATGAATTAAAAAAACAATAACTCAAATATTTTAATAGCGATTAGCTATCAACTGGCATTCTGAAAACCGCAAAATTTCAAATACCCGCTTAGAAGATAGACCGATCGCTCACGCACGGCGTGGGCACGGTTTATTAGCGGGTTGGACTTTGCGGTTCCTCAGATGCGGTAAGCTTGTGTTCCACGCTATTTATTTAATAAAGCTCATTTGGAACAAATGAGTCAATTACAAATGCAACATCATCCTGACATAAATAAATCGCTTTCAGATCTGCCCTTTTCAGATCATTTTAAAAAGACGGCCACCGCTTTGAATTTTAAAACACTTGCAGAAATTCTAAAGTATGATTCAGCGGCGCTTACAAGATTGCCTGGCTTTAATTATCATTTCCTGCAGGAGTTTATTAGCTACATTGAAAATAAGGGGTTGGCAGATTTATTAAAGGAATAGTTTCAATATTTCCTAACTAGGTTAAGCAGATTTATTATGATATCTTTTAATTCGCCAACGGTTCTGGCCTCATAATCGTAAAATTTATTTCTAAGGCTTATTTCCGAAATTGTTTCCAGCTTTTCATTTCTAAAATTCTTTGCAACATTTCTTATCAGCTCTTTTATGTTTTTATTTTTAATAATGCCTGAATCCAGGAGTAATTTTAATGCCAGGGATAAATGAGCAACTGAAAAGCTCGTTTGAACTTTGTATTCTGATCCTGGTGGTTTGGTATCTGGTTCCACACCAATGCTTGCCAGGCTGTGTTTCTTATCCAGGAAATAAATTTCCTCTGTTATCCAGGAAACCAATTGGTCTCTTATCGAAGAAAGTGCAGGATCCAGATACAACTCGGTTCCAAAAGTATTTTGATTAATGATCTTTATTTGATAGGTATAATATATTATTAGATCGCTTGTTTCACTTTCTATTTGAATGTTCGCTTTTATTTTTTCAATGTAATAATTAAAAAAGCGTTGGCTATTAAAATTCAAATGTAAAAGATCCAACAAAATGGAGTCACCATTGGCAGCTGTCTTCACCGTTGCTTGCATTTCCTTTAGGTATTCAAATTGCCGATAGCTAATAGATTCACCTTTTAATATTAATTTTTCAAAGGGTCCACTAACGATTGACGTTAATTTTGGATCAACATTTAATTCTGAAAGTAACTGTTGAATCTCAGCAATATTTGAACCCGCATCTTTTACAAGGTGCTCTTTTATGCTTTTAGGTATTGGGGCATCGATATCGAAGAATTGGAACAACGATTTTTTAATGAAATTATAAATTCCTTCAATCTCATTAATGATGCCCGCTGCTAAGCCTTGAAATAGTTTTTTTAGTGTAGTTTGTTTTTCAACCTTTTTATAATTGGTCTGGCTATAGTATGCATGATCAAGCATAGCAACACATCCATGTTGATGCCGAACCACGTAATGTTTAAGCCTTTGCGTTGGATTCCCGAAATTATTTACCTCATCAATCAATCTTCTCTTAATTCGCTCGCATTCTATTTTAAATTTTGAACGAATATTTTTCGTGAATTCGTGAGTTAGCTTAGTCTGCCTTTGCTTTCCGTTTTGCAGGATCTCAGAAATGATAGTTTCCAATTCCTTTAGTTCATATTCCAAGAATAACGATCATTTTATTAGGGTTAAATAAAGTGTCTTTGTAGAAATGGATATTTTTTGATTGCATTATAAAACTGAAATAAAAATTTTAAAAATCCGAACATTAAGAACGGGAAAACCACCATTAAAACATTGTTTTTTAATCATAAATAACGGGTGTCATACATATTTTGATTAAATACGGCGCTTCTGGAGAATATTTTTTTTTGGTCAAACCCTTGTCCAGCCTGCATCTTTCGGGGGTGGCGCCACCCCTGCCACCCCAAACGTATTGTTCAAATCCCTTGTTTTGCTTAATCAAAATTCATCACCATGTCAGTCAACATCCTTACTCAGGAAGATCTGCAAACATTCAAAACTGAATTATTTGTAGAACTTAAAAATCTTCTACAGCAATTACCTTCAGCTTCTCAAAAAAAATGGCTCAAATCTTACGAGGTTAGGGAAATGCTTGGTATCTCAAGAGGCACATTACAAAATCTTTACAACACCGGGGCTTTGCCTGGCAATCGTGTTGGTGGCCTTACATTTTACGATTATGATGACATCCAGAAACTAATGCAGCGCCAAAAAAAAAGGCTTAAATGAAACCAAGGCAAATGCATGGACTGCACATTCAGATTTCTCAATCACCAAATCTTCAATTATGTATTCACTTTATCGTGGCCGCAGCAATACAAAAAAGAAAAACCTCTTAAAGCCAAAAATATCTTCTGCAGAAAGAGAAAAGCGATTAGCGAAAAAGAAACTCTCAAAAATTTTTTCCTCATGGAGAACCCTTCACCCTTTTTGTAGTAGCCGGAATGCTACCAAGAAACATTCCGTTCCACCTGGAGCGGAATCCAGGCTGGAGATACAAAATATTTACCAGCATTCTCTATCCCTTAATAAAACGCCTTCCGTTCCGAAGGAATATGGGAGGACTGGCTTATGAACTATATCAGGCACCTCAATGCCTTTTTTTCGTTCGTTCGTTGTGATAAAAGGCTTACATCTTCTCATGTAAGCCTTTATATGGCTTTATTTCAATGTTGGAACATTAACCGCTTTAAAAATCCATTTCCAATCGCCAGGGAAGAATCAATGAACCTAAGCGCCATTGGTTCCAAAAACACGTATCACAAAAGCCTTAAAGAGCTTCACCAGTTCGGGTATATCTACTACCGGGCATCCGTAAACAAATTTCATAAAAGCACCGTGCACATTGTAAAATTAGACAATGGAGATGTTGACGGAGATATGAAGCAATTGGATTTGTTTTCGCCAACATCGGGGTCAGGATATGCAGGAAAAAATGTTGCTTGTACCAGCCCAAATCCGGTACAGGTGAAAAATTCTGTCGGTATCAAAATTGATACCGTACCAGTCCCAATTTTGACTTTTGCCAGTCCCAAATTTGATACCGTACCGGTCCCATATTTGGGACTATTAATAAAACATAAACATATAAACAGTAAACAAGAGAGAGAAAAAAACTCGCTCACACAAAAAATATTTTCTAAAAATAAAAAGTTGCAGGAAGGCATAAACGCTTTTTCCGGGGCGCCCAAAACCGAGTCACCAAAAGAAAGTTCTTCGCTCACTTCTCCTTTTGAAGAGGGGTCGGGGGTGAGGCCTTCTTCATTCCCCTCTCCTTCTGGAGAGGGGTTAGGGGTGAGGCCGTCTTCGCACCCCTCTCCTTTTGGTGATGAGCCGGGGGTGAGGCCTTCATCCACCTTTCAAAAACCATTGTTAAACCACGTACTTACTTTTTTTTCTGAAAACAACTACCCGGCACCAGAAGCCCATAAGTTTTTCAATCATTATCAATCCAATGGCTGGTTAGTAGCTGGCAAAACGCCCATGCAGGATTGGAGATCCTCTGCCAATAAATGGATGATCAACAGTTCCAATTTTCAAACAGTGCAAAAACCGAACAATGGAAACCACGAACAGGGGGATATCAATATCGGACAAGGTAAAAACTATTCGCAGCCACTTTGATTATCTTACGATTTGGGAGTTTCTTCAATCAAAAGGAATTGAGTTGTATGGGAAGAATTTCAAGTTGCTTGAAGAAGATGCAGATTTAATAATAAAGTTGATCTGCTGGTTTATAAAAGATGAATTACAGGCAAAGAAATTAGGTATTGATCTGGAGAAAGGAATTTTAATTGTGGGACCTGTCGGTTGCGGAAAAACATCACTAATGAATATCTGCAGGTTTTTATTGTCTGCAGAAAAAAGACATTCAATTAAATCATGCAGGGATATTTCATTTGAATTCATGAAAGATGGACACGATATTTTTCACAGATACACAAAGGGATCCTTTCGCCAGGATCAATTTGAACCAAAAATTTTTTGCTTCGATGACCTGGGCTTGGAGAGCAAAATGAATTTCTATGGCAATGAATGTTCTGTTATGGGTGAGATCCTTTTATCCAGGTATGATTTGTATCACTCATTTGGTATGATGACACACATAACAACTAACCTTAACAGTGATGAAATTGAACAGCGTTATGGTCACCGGGTTCGAAGCCGCTGTAGGGAACTCTTTAACCTAATAGCTTTTCCAGCAGATACTCCAGATAAAAGAAAATAGTAACAGTCATGATAACACAAACACCAAACAACAAACACCAAATTATTTAATCCTTAAACTATACAATTATGATCACAATCAATCTGAATGAATTCCGCAACTACACTTCAAAAGATGTTTAC
>JBDTLP010000204.1:0-4330 GCA_039934735.1 Ferruginibacter sp.
GCTGTAGAAGCTTTTGCAGAGCTTTGCCTAGCCACTCGGCCAAAGGACCTTTTTTTAACGCTGCAAAAATAAGGGATTTTTTGATTAGAAATAAACGAAATTGGGCATTCAAATTTTTAAGCCATATGAGCCGCATTGCCGAATCAGAACTTATTATCAATAATCGTGGTGCCATCTACCATGTAAACTGCAGGCCGGAAGAGATCGCAAACACCATCATCACCGTAGGCGATCCTGATCGTGTAAAAGAAGTAAGCAAACATTTCGATCGCATAGAATTTAAAAACAATCATCGTGAATTTGTAACGCATACTGGTTATATTGGCAAAAAAAGACTCTCGGTAACGAGTACAGGCATTGGCCCGGATAATATTGATATCGTTTTAAATGAACTGGATGCATTGGTGAATATTGATTTTGAAACCAGGACGATCAAAGAAAATCTGACTTCACTCAATATCATCCGCGTTGGCACTTCAGGTTCTTTACAAAAAGAAATTCCTGTAGATAGTTTTGTTGCCAGCACACATGGACTTGGCCTTGATAACCTGCTTCATTTTTATTTGTACAATAATAATGAAGAAGAAAAACAAATACTTCATGCCTTCAACACACATACACAATTGCACCAGGGAATTACAGCTCCTTATATAACCGGCGCAGGTATGTCGCTGTTAAAAGAGTTTGTAAACAATTTTCACCAGGGAATTACCGTTACATGCCCTGGATTTTATGGCCCACAGGGACGTGTATTACGTATGGGGCTTGCGAATCCACAGCTCATCGACAGGCTCACCAGTTTTGCTTTTGGCCAGCATCGTATCAGTAATTTTGAAATGGAAACATCTGCGATCTATGGAATGGGGAAAATATTGGGACATCATTGTTTATCTTTAAGTGCAATCGTTGCCAATAGAATTTCGAAAGCGTTCAGTAAAGATGGTAATGCGGCTGTTGAAAATCTGATCAAACAAACTTTATCAATCATTTCATCTTCTATCTAAAATGAACATCAGTTTTTATAAGTACCAGGGAACCGGCAATGATTTTGTTATACTAGACAATCGCACGGGTATATTCAATTCAATCACCACCGACCAGGTACAATTATTATGCGACCGGAAATTTGGTATTGGTGCCGACGGATTAATGTTACTCAACAAAAAAGAAGGTTATGATTTTGAAATGATCTATTACAATGCCGATGGCAGCCACAGCAGCATGTGCGGCAATGGGGGGCGCTGTATGATAAAGTTTGCTTCCAAAATGGGCATTCATAAATATACCTATCGTTTCCTGGCCATTGATGGCGTACATGAAGCTGAAATAGATAAAAACCAGGTAAAGTTAAAAATGAATGATGTGAAAAATGTGGAAGAACATTCTTCTCATGCAATACTCAATACAGGCTCTCCGCACTTTGTAAAGTTTGCCTCAGATGTAATGAATATAGATGTGGTGGAAACGGGAAGGGATATACGCAATAGTAAGCCTTATGCTGCTGAAGGCATCAATGTAAATTTTGTGGAAGCTCTTGGAGAGGATCAGATCTATGTGCGTACCTACGAACGTGGCGTGGAAGATGAAACGCTTAGCTGTGGCACGGGCGTAACAGCTGCAGCATTGGTATCTGCCCATAATGCAAGAGGATTTAACCGTGTGGAAGTAAAAACACCTGGTGGAAATTTAAGTGTTGAATACACAAAAATAGATGATACCAATTATGAAAACATCTGGCTTTGCGGACCGGCAGAATTGGTTTTTACTGGTGAAATAACAATTTGACAGACAGCTAAAAATAGTTTAGTGGTCATAAAGCTTTTATAATTGAAGCTATTTGTTTAGGAGTTTAGGAGTTTAGAGGGCTTTAATGGATTGCTGTTATTAATAATTGTTTGCCAAACATTTCATTTCCTAAACTTATAGCTTAAAGCTTATCGCTTACAACTTTATTTCTTACTAATTACTAAACAACTAACTAACCCGGCATGATTCAATATTTCAACATCGTTGATCAGCATACCATTGCTGTAGACAGGCCGGAAGCTGGTACGTGGATCAATGTTCTTCCTCCTCTGCGGCAGGAAGAATTTTCAGAATTAAGTTCGGCGCTTTCTATTCCGCTCGATTTTTTAAAAGACTCTCTTGATATTGATGAACGCAGTCGTTTTGAAATAGAGAACAGTGTAAAACTTGTTGTGATTAAAACGCCTACAGAAAACAATTCTTTCAATGACAGCGACGCATTTTACATAACCATCCCGATCTGTATTATTTTAACAGGCAAGCATGTTGTCACTGTTAATTCATTTGAAAACGCAGCCATAAAAAAATTCCTGAATAGTTTTCAAAACAGGCAACCTGACAAACCCAACATGATGCTGTTGAAAATTTTTGAAAAAGTGATCATGAATTTCCAGGAATGTCTGAAAGAAATAAACCAGCGCCGCAATATGCTGGAACAAAAATTATACAATGCAATCAGGAATGAAGAATTATTGCAATTGATGCGTATTCAAAAAAGCCTGGTATATTTTTTAACAGCATTGCGCAGCAATGAATTGCTGATGATGAAATTGGCAAGAACCAATTTCCTGGAACTCGATGAAAAAGAAAAAGATTTCCTGGATGATCTTATTGTTGAAACATCGCAGGCACTTGAAACAGCGAACACCTATACAAATATATTGAGTAGTACGCTGGATGCTTTTGCAAGTATCATCAGCAATAACCAAAATGAAGTTTTAAAAAGATTAAGTACGATTACCATTTTCCTTAGCATACCCGTATTGATTGCAAGTATTTATGGAATGAATGTTCCATTGCCTTACCAACATTCACCGTATGCATTCTGGCTTCCAGTGATATTATCAATCATTATTCTTGGATTTGTCGTTTCTAATTATTTACGCAGAACAAAAAAATAATCCCATGTTCAACATCAGGGTATATGGAATTTTGATCAATGAAAAAAAGCAGGTACTCGTAAGCGATGAGTATATCCGTGGTGGCTATTATACAAAATTTTGTGGCGGTGGACTTGAAAAAGGAGAAGGAACCATCGATTGCCTTAAGAGGGAATTCATGGAAGAAATGAATTTAAAAGTTGAGATCATATCACATCTTTATACAACAGACTTTTACCAACAAAGCGCCTTCAATCCTGAACAGCAGATCATTTCCATATATTATTATGTAAAAGCTTTGGAAGAAATCAAAGTTCCATTACGAAATGGACCATTTCAATTTGATGAAGAACAATTAAACATGTACAAAGAAAAAGGGGAAACAGAAACATTCAGGTTTATTGAATGGAATGATTTTTCTGCTGATGCAGTTACATTACCCATTGATAAAGTTGTAGCTGCCATCATAAAACAAAATAATTAAAATGAATACGGATAATTTCTTTGAACAGGAACATCTTTTAGAAAATGAAAGAGCCAGGCTGGAACCTTTATCTGAAAAGCATTACAACGACTTGTTGTCAATTGCAATGGAAAAAGAAATATGGGAATTCACAACCGTAGCTGTAAACAATGAAGCTGATTTTAGAAAATATTTTAACAACGCTTTGGAAGAAAGAAAAAATGATCTCGCTTATCCGTTCGCGATATACGACAAAAAATTTCAATGCTATGCAGGCTGTACAAGGTTTGGCTCCATCGTTTTTCCTCACAAAAGGCTGGAGATCGGCTGGACATGGTATAAACCATCGCTTCAGCGAACGGGTATCAATAAAGCAACAAAGTTTTTATTACTAAGTTTCGGATTTGAAACACTTGATCTCAATCGCATTGAATTAAAGACCAGTCTCACAAATATAAAATCACAAGGCGCCATGCTAAAGATTGGTGCTGTAAAAGAAGGCATCCTGCGCCACCACATGGTAAATCCCAGCGGAGCGTTAAGAGATTCAGTTTATTTTAGTTTTATAAAAGAAGAATGGCCGGAAATAAAACAACGCATTTTCGGGAATTTTTTTTAGAAATAGGATTCTTTTAGAAGAAATTTAAAATTATGAATTAATGGTCTTTAAAAATAGAAACTCGTTAATTCAATAGAACTCAATTAATTTTTAATTCATAATTTTTAATTACAGCACAAACATTAATCTATACAAAGTTCAAAAAAAATCTATCCGCCATAAGACGGATTCTGTAAGAAGATTGGGCGGAAATAAAACAACGCATTTTCGGGGATTTTTTTTAGAAATAGGATTTTTTTTAAAGAAATTTAAAATTATGAATTAATGGTCTTTAAAAATAGAAACTCGTTAATTCAATAGAACTCAATTAATTTTTAATTCATAATTTTTAATTACAGCACA
>JBDTLP010000205.1:0-4299 GCA_039934735.1 Ferruginibacter sp.
TGTGTTTCAATAATTGGCAAAGCTGTTAATGAACCGCCACCTTTTACAAGATGCCTGATGGATTCAGGAAGGTCATTCATTTGCTGAGCAATTTCATCTTTAGCAACAACCTTTGCTGCTCTCTCCAATAAACGGCTATGCAAATAGAATACGTCACCAGGATATGCTTCACGTCCCGGTGGGCGACGCAATAACAATGATACTTCACGGTAAGCAACAGCCTGTTTGGAAAGATCATCATAAATGATCAATGCCGGCCTTCCGGTGTCACGGAAAAATTCACCAATTGCTGCGCCTGCAAATGGAGCGTAGAATTGTAATGGAGCCGGATCAGATGCAGATGCAGCAACAATTGTTGTATAGCTCATTGCACCATATTCTTCCAATGTCTTCATGATACCGGCAATGGTAGAAGCCTTTTGCCCGATCGCTACATATATACAATATACAGGCTTGCCTGCTGCTGCAAATTCTTTTTGATTGATGATGGTATCAACAGCAATCGCTGTCTTACCGGTCTGGCGATCACCAATGATCAACTCACGTTGTCCACGACCAATCGGGATCATCGCATCAATTGCTTTGATACCAGTTTGTAAAGGTTCTTTTACAGGCTCTCTAAAAATTACACCTGGTGCTTTACGCTCCAAAGGCATTTCATACAGTTCCCCTTTAAGAGGGCCTTTGCCATCGATAGGCTCACCCAATGTATTGATAACACGCCCGCACATTCCTTCTCCAACTTTAATAGAAGCGATTTGGTTGGTACGCTTAACTTTATCGCCTTCTTTAATCGAACCGCTGTCTCCCATCAAAACCACACCTACATTATCTTCCTCCAGGTTAAGTGCGATGGCTTTTACGCCATTTTCAAACTCAACAAGTTCACCCGAACGAACATTGTTTAAACCATATACACGGGCAATACCATCACCTACCTGCAACACTGTACCTACTTCTTCGAGGCTTGCACCTGCATTAAAGTTGCTTAACTGTTGGCGAAGTATCGCCGAAATTTCATCTGGTTTGATCTCTACCATAATAATTAAAATTTATTTTATTAGCCCGCTGAAAGCCTTTGCAGGTATAGATTTGGCAGCATTAAATAGCTATCAAAATATCTTTTCAGCTATGAGCATCTTTTTTCAGGCTGCAAAGGTAGGGGTTGACAGGCGGAATGGCAAAAAAAATGGCGAATTAAACGAATAGTTTTGCCATACCAGCTATTAATTTTACAAGAAATTTTCTTCTATGTTTATTTTGACAAAAAAAGCTGTAATTTTCCCGCTCTGTTTTTTACAATATACCAAGCATTTCAAAAACAATTAAATAAATTCCTGTTCTGCGAAGCTTAAATCCCCAACCAGTCGTTGTGGATTCTTTGCTTTGTATTTTAAATCAAACCAGCATTATGAAAAAAAATTTACTCTTTCTCGTTTTTCTTTCCTTGAGTTTTTTAGTTAAGGCCCAGGACATTGCCAGAACTGCTGCATTGCAGCTTGTCAGCAAAAACATTACCGCTGCGAAATTATCTGCAGTAGATATTGACAATGTTATTGTTTCCAATGCATATCATGACCTTTCAACAGGTCTTGACATGGTTTATCTTCAACAAAGCTATAAGGGTATCCCTGTTTACAACAAGATACAGGTCCTTGCATTCAAAAACCAGCTACTCGTTTCAAATGCAGGAGGAAGAATTTCTGATATAGAAAAAATTACAGGTTCATCAAGTTCCACTCCTGCTGTTTCTGCAGATGTAGCTGTAAGAACTGCTATGAGTGAGAAAAAAATAACTACCAACGAAGCGATGGCTGCTCTTTCAATTATTCCGGGAACAAAATTAGATTTCGGAAAATTGGGTATAGCTAATGAAAATGTTACTGCTGAATTGATGTGGGTTCCTTTAAAAGATGGAAAAGAGGTACGCCTTGCATGGCAGGTTTACCTTGTTCCAACAAAATCTTCTGATTACTGGATGATCCGTGTAGATGCAAACAGCAGTAAAGTAATTGGAGAAAATAACCTTACAGTTAGCTGTACCTGGAATGCTTCAAAAAATGTATTACCTGCAGATAATCTTGTAGCTGCACGAAAGGAATTACCAACCAAAAAATCCGAAATAAATAACCTTTTCGATTTTAATAAATATGCTGATGCCGGCGGGCAAAGTGGTTCAACAAGCCCTACCGTTGTAAATTCAGCGAATTATAAAGTTGTTCATTTCCCTGTAGAAAGTCCAAGGCATCCTGGAGGAACGCCGGCTTTAGTTGCGGATCCATGGACATCTGCACCGGGAAATGCTACTTCGCTAAAATGGCATAGTACAGGTACTGTTGATTATAATATCACACGTGGTAATAATGTATGGTCAAAAGAAGACCATGCTGGAAACAACAGCAACACCGGATTACCTGCAACTTCCTCAACTTCACCTGATCCGCTGAATTTTAATTTTACGCCAGACTTTTCTAAGGCCCCTACACAAATAACGCCGATACCAAACGAGCAATTTAATATTACCAATTTATTTTATTGGGATAATATTTATCATGATGTTTTGTATCAATATGGTTTTGATGAACCTGCCGGTAATTTCCAATCTAATAACCAGGGAAGAGGTGGAGCAGGAGGTGATTTTGTTTATGGTGATGCTCAGGATGGTAATTTTGCCGTAGGAAGTCAAAGCAATGCCAATTTTTCTACGCCAGCAGATGGTGGAAATGGAAGAATGCAAATGTATTTATGGGATACTGCTGCAACACTTACGGTAAACACACCTGCTTCAATTGCACGTAGTTATTCAGCTACTGAAAGTGGTTTTAGCAATGTTAATAAACTTATCAATGTAGGGCCGGTTACCGGCAATGTTGTAAGATTCAATGATGATGCCAGCGGTACTACACATGAAGCTTGTGCTGCACCTGCAAATTCACTAACCGGAAAAATTGCATTGATTGACAGGGGTACCTGCACATTCGTTATCAAAGTAAAAAATGCTCAAAATGCAGGAGCCATTGGAGTGATCATGGTTAACAATGTTGTTGGCCCAAATGTAACAATGGCTGGTGCTGATAATACAATAACAATCCCGGCTGTTTTTATCAGCCAGGCTGATGGAGTAACTTTTGCGTCCCAGGTTGCAAATAACCTGAATGTAACACTGTATGCAGCTCTCATAGATGGAGATGTTGATAATGGGGTTATCATGCATGAACACTCACACGGTCTTAGCAATCGTTTAACCGGTGGCCCGACACAGGCTGGTTGTTTGGGAAATGCTGAGCAAGCTGGCGAGGGCTGGAGTGATTATTATAGCTTAATGCTTACACAGGATTGGGTAAACTCAAACCTTGCAACTGGTGAAGAAGTACCTCGTCCTATAGGAACTTATGCTATCGGCCAGGTGCCATCAGGTACTGGCATACGTTCACAACTTTATTGTACAGATTTTAATATAAATAATCTTGTATATGCTGCCAGTATTGATCCTGAATCGCATAACCGTGGTGAACTATGGTGTGCTACTTTATGGGATATGACCTGGAATATTATTAACCAGGTAGGTACAATAAATCCGAATATATATGACGCAACAGGTGGCGGCGGAAATACCATTGCTATGAAATTAGTAACTGAAGGACTTAAACTTCAACCTTGCAGTCCTGGTTTCATAGACGGCAGAGATGCTATTTTACAAGCTGACCAGGTATTATACGGAGGGCTTTACTCATGTGCGATTAAAGCAGCTTTCACTAGAAGAGGTATGGGACCAAATGCATCGCAGGGCTCATCAGACAATACTGATGACCAGGTTCCTGATTTTACAGTAGTTCCTTGTGCTAATTGCACATCTGTTACTACTACAACTCAACCTGCAAATACAACCGCATGTACAGGCACAACTGCAGCTTTTTCAGTGGTTGTAACTGGTACTTCACCAACCTATCAATGGCAGATTAGCACAGGCGGTCCGTTTACAAACATTGCAGGACAAACTGCAGCTACGCTTTCTTTACCAAATGTTACTGCGGGAATGAATGGTTATCAATACCAGGTAATAATAAGCAACGCCTGTCCTTCAACCATCACAAGCTCAGCTGCTACCTTAACAGTAAATGATCCGGGAAGCATTACTACACAACCTGCAAGTGCTGCTGTGTGTGCTGGTGCCAATACAAGCTTTAGTGTAACCGCTGCCGGTAGTACAAATACATATCAATGGCAGGTAAGCACAGGTGGTCCGTTTACGAATGTTGCTGGTGCAACAACTACCACATTGAATTTAAATGCAGTTAC
>JBDTLP010000206.1:0-4294 GCA_039934735.1 Ferruginibacter sp.
TAGAGCAATGGACTGAAAATCCATGTGTCGCCGGTTCAACCCCGGCTCGCACCACGCTTTAAAAATGCCTCAACAGAAATGTTGGGGTTTTTTGTTTTATGAATGATCCTATTAAAACTGCCCATCATCTCCCATCAAACCTAACTCAATCAATTTCATCCTCACCCCATTCTCCCCACGACTCAATCGCTTTGCTATTTCTTTAAGCGACCCACCTTTATTAAATAAATGAATCGCTTCATCAACATCTTCTTCCGACCATTTTTTTCCATAATTACCTGGCTTTGAATTACGGATGTTCAATTCTTTTTTTAAAACGGTAGCTTCATAAATATCAAAATCATCCAGGTAACTGCGGCTTTGATATCTTTTTGTAGTAGTAAGCATTGGAGCTGGCGGCGCAGCAAGCTCAATACTTTTTAACGGATTTATTTCTGCAGGAATTTTCAATTTGTTTTTTGTACGTGTAACAGCAACGTATAAAATATTTATTTCTTCGGCGAAACGATTTCTGTCCTGCTCCGTTATTTTATCGCCACCCGCTTTTGAAATATAATTTTTTAATTTTTCTTCATTGATAAAATCATTCAGCAATGTTACTTCATCATATTCCATTCCCTTGCAACGATGAATAGTACTGAAGATCATATCTGCTTCTTCTTTAGTTGTTGTATGATTTGATTTTAATTCATTGATGAGCGATGGTAGTTTATTTCCAAATTCCTTTACTACATCAACGATCATTTTTAAACTATTGTCTTCCGTTTTACCAATATATTCTTCTAATTCTTTCATGTCCTTCAATCCTGCAATTAATTTGTCTTTTATTTTTTCAGGTTTGTTATTGTATAAACTAAGCACATCGTATAATGAAGCGCCTTCATCGGCAAATGTGTAGCTGTTGATGTTGCCTTCAAAAAAGATCTTCTTAATAACTCCATTTTGCCATTGAGAAATAGCATTCAACAGTAAACTCAAATTCGTTCTGCCAAGCGTTGCTTTTGTAAAACCAATTTCAGCAGTACCAGCACCAATTATATTTACAGTTGATGGTTGTTTCAAATGTTTTTTCCAGGATAAAATTTTATTGGCCACAAATGCAACTTCATCATTAAACCTAAAACTATTGCTGAGATTAAAAACAGGAAAATCAACCTGCTGCAAACTATTGATCGCATATCTCCATCCATAGATCTGTTGATGCGTGTCACCTACAATTATTTTTATTGCATCCTGCTTAAGAAATACATCCAGCATGGCACCACTTGCATCCTGTCCTTCATCAAATAAAATATAATCGTATTTTAAAACAGGATTACTTAATTGGAATTTTTTTAAATAAAAATCATGTGTCACTGCCATTTCTCCTTTATCCATCTTGGCCAAAGCTTCACGTGTATATTTTTCAATCTGCACATAAAAATTATTTACAAATGTTTTTGCTTTTGCATCTGATATTACATCTGCATAATTTAGTTCCTGTACCCTTACAGCGCTGTTGTTGCAGAAATAGCTGATGAATTTATTTACATGACTGGCAATAACATAGTCTGTTTGCCGGTCAGCTGTTTTTATACCAAGTATTTCGCATAGGTCATAACTGTTATAACCCTGTACTACCTGGTAATCGCTGTTTTTAATGATGCGGTCATAGGCCAGGGAATGTGCCGTTTCTACTTTTACATGTTTTAATCCAGCAGTCGTAAATTTTTGAATCGCTTCTGTCTTTACCGTTTTATTGAAAGCAAGGTATAAGATCCTGCTACCAGCCGTGCGGCTTTTCGCGTAAGCGATCAGCGTTGTAGTTTTGCCACTACCAGCCACGGCATTAATTACGAGATTATGATTCGTATTTATTATCTCCTTTTGTTCTGCAGTAAGTTCCATGAAGTAAAATTGAATAAAAAATTCAATTTCATTTGTTTTATGAGATCAAATTTATTTAGCTAAACTAAATAAATATTATAAGGGATTATCAGCATTGAAAAGTAAAATTTCGTACAACAAGACTGAGGTACAAAAAAAGAATCGCTTTTGAAGATGCCCTAAAAAAAATAAAAAAACCCTTCTAAAAGAAGGGCTGCTATATTTACGAGTGCGTATTTTAATTTTATCTAATGAAAATAGGTGTTATTCACAGATCAGCAACGGCAAATAATAGCAGGCCTATAACGTAAGAACCATGCCATAGATTGTATTGGGGACAATTAAGCGTTAATGTTTAGCTTAAATTAAATTTACAGACTATTTTCTAAAACTTTTCGTTGTGCTATTTCCATCTTCTGTTATTACCCTCATATAATATTGCCCGGACGCTAATTTTCCAATTGGAATAGTCAATATTTTACCAGGTTGCGGCATAAATTCTTTTTGGTTGATCATGGTCGCACCTGCGCTGTTGATAACACTAATATTTGCAAACTGGCTCTTTTGAATATTAATCTCAACGATTAATCCTGATGCTCCATAATCAATATATAATTTTGAAATGTCCAGCATTTTGCCGGGAGCCGTAATATTTATTATATCTGAATACGATTGATTCCCTGCTTCTGTAATGCTTAAGCGATAAAAGTTTTTACCCGTAAATGGCGTTTGGTCTATTGCTGAATAATCAGATGATTGTCTTGCTTCATTTATGTTTTGCGTAAAAGCAGTTTCGAAAGAATGCGCATCCTGACTTTTTTGTAATTCAAAACTTGTATTGGGTCCTTGTTGTTCTGTGTGCCAGTGTAATAATACAGTGCTGTTTTGCAATTGCGCCTTAAAGTTTGTTAATCGAAGGGCAACTGGTCCTCCCAAACCAAAAATTGATTTGTCTATTAGCTTTTCAAAAAGCAACTCATGGCCCAGGTCATTTAAATGAATTACGCTTGGGGTCGCCACGTATTCATCTTTTAGCCTGTTGAGCCCATCGGTAGTTACCAGACCATTCCAAAAATCAATTGCAAAAGGGCCAAAAGCAATGTTGACAGAATCAACAAGAGACAACAAGCTATCGCTGTAACCCGGGTCAAAATCATTTCTCGGTTGTGGTGTTGTTATATAACAGAATGCTGTACCCGACGCCAATATTGTAGCATACATCAGCTTCAAATTACTGATCATTTCATGTTTCGAATAACCATAACTGATATCATTGCTTGGCAGACTTATAATAACCACATCGGGGCTAAAGCTCAATGCTTTTGTAACATTATAATCCTGATCGGGAAGCGGCCTGCCAGCGGGTGGAACAAAATCATCAGGCATTTCCTGGTAAGTATCATAAGCAGGAAATGAAATATTATAAAATACCGTATCCTGCCCATCAGCGGTATTTTGGTTATAAAAGGAATCTATTTTTCCTGCCCATGAATTTGCATAGGTAGATGCACCAACTCCATAAGCTGTTGATGATCCCATGATCACAACTTTTACTTGTGAAAATGAAATGGAGGACATGCATAATAGAAATAACAATAGGATTGTAAATCTTTTTTTCATTGTAGTGTGGTTAGCGGTGAGGTAAGTTGGTCTTTTTCAGAATCAATTACAAAACTCGTATTTTAAATGACGCCCGGTAAAATGTTATATCAAAAGTTATAAACAAATTAATCTTGCCTTTGCTAAACAGGCATGAATCAAGCCAATAAAATTTGAAGCTAAGTAGAAAAAAAATAAAACAATTTGAATGCTCAAACTGAAATTTTGGGGAAGGTTGTACACGATTATTTATACAATACCACCATTCGTTTTTTAATATATGCCGAAGGGGAATCCAAAGCCTCAGTTGATGAGCCTTTTAGGGAGTTTGCATGAATTACTATAAATCTAAAAAAAGCAATCATGTCAAACATCAAAACAAAAATTGACGAATGGGAAGTTCGCGACCTGGAAGATAATTCTACCATCAGCGTTTATGTTGAACACAATACTGAGATGGGAAACAAATCGTTGCCAGGCATCCAGGTTTGGTCGGGTGGGAATATTGTAAATTTTGAACCACTTCATGTAGAAAGATGGGCATACGCGGCTAAAAAAGCAAATCAATCAGAATACTTAATAGCAGATAGTAGCTGGATGGCTTATGAAGATACTTATGTAAAATATTTTTTAGTAACAGGAGAAAAATTAAAAGCAAAAATTGCAGTGAAGGTGAGAAGTAAGGATAAGGAGATTGTGAAAGAGTATGAGCTGCCGTTTGTATTGGAAGATTGACCCGTTTCTCGTTTCTGGTTTCTCGTTGGTTCGTTTCTCGTTGTGGGTATTTTAATTATAAAGTCCAACTAGAAATTAGAAACTATTTTATTTA
>JBDTLP010000207.1:0-4095 GCA_039934735.1 Ferruginibacter sp.
CTCGCCACGGCCTGGTGTTTTCACCAGCCGTGATTCGGTATTCAATATCTCCTGATAATGTATACCAATTGCATTTTTTTTAGTTTCGGTAAAAAGATATTTTGTTTCTCTAAAATGTTTGCCGGCTGGTGAAATCACCAGGCCAGGGCACACAACCTATATGCTGAGAACTGCAATGTTTGAGCACTGAGTCATAGACTCTGTGCAGCTTGTAAACTACGGAAACCGGGTGAGTGTTTTTATAAATAATTAATCCTCACTCCCTGAAACTTTTACTTGCTTGTGATTAAGAATGGAAATAGGTTTTACATCCGGATGCGTTAATAAAAGTTTCATAAAACCATCACTATCATAATCACACATAGCATTAATATCGTTCTCATAAATACCCCCGTATTTTGAAGCTTTAATTATGTTTCCTTTGTCATCGTACATAAAGACAGTCATTACATCTCCGTAACCGTTTATTTGATAAAAATTCATGTAAGCAGGATCATCTAAATTTTTTATTTCGTCAAAATGAACATTGCTATATCTAACTATAATTAACCTGCCCCGCTTATCATAGCACTCAATCACTAAAGGGTTTTTTGCACGAACCCTTTTATTAAAGGAATAGAAAACAATTTTTAAATCATCATATCCAAATTCAGTTACTTCAAAATTATTTGTGTTGTATTTTTTTAGAGGCTCCTGCATAGTGATATGCGAGAAATAATATAAAATCAAATCCACCGGTTGCAGTAATAATGGATTTTGGAAATCCGGACTGGTATTATTTATATATACCTGTTTGCCTTTTTCTTTCGGGTCTAAATACCTGAATGGGTCTAACAGCGTCAGGTATGTTTCTTTGAAAGAAAATTTTTCATTATTATCAACAGCCACAATTTTATTACCATCTTTATCAGTTTCCGTTTGGCTTACTAACCTGAAATCTCCATTTTTATAATTTCTTTTATAGATGTTATCCGAATAAATGCCCCTGGTTAGCGTCTCTCCTGTAATTTCACTATTTTCAAAATAACAAGTGGAAATCAATCGATTTGAATCTGCAACAGATAAGGTTCCGGTTCCCTGGATGGAACCATTTATGCAGTTGGCCTGGAAAATGATCTTTATTTTTTTACTTTCATAATATGGGCTACCCTTCCACATGCCACTGGCAACCGGGGGCGTATAGCTTACCTCTAAAGTATCAATGATTTTTCCTGTATATTTTTTACCTTTTTGATAGCGATAAAATGCAAAATTAACCTCCTGTTTTTGCTTATCAAACCCTACATATTCACCTTGTGAAGTAACAAATGGGTTACCATATACTTCTTTATTAAACCCGCCGTTAATAGTATCTTTTCTCCAGCCGCTTGCAGGAACATAGCCTGCAATCGTTTCACCAACATATTGATTGTAGGTAAGGTTATCATCTTTCGATAGATTGTTTTTGTATAGTCGGGACCTCTATGCGGTGTAAGCTGAGTTTTTTTTAAAAGGTCGATTTGTCCATAGACAATAACCTGGCAAAAAGCAAATGCCAATAATAATATGTTTTTCATCGCATTCGGTTTTCGTTGTATTTGCTTACAATTCCGATTAAAGGCTTGAAAGTATTGCTATTGATCGAGCTGTCACAAAACCAGGGTCGCCAGGTTAGCGTTCCAATTTAGCTATGTTTCTTTTGATTTTCCCTATCAACAATATCTTTCTTTGCTGCTCAGGGAATAAATATTCTGTTGCCAGGGTGCAAGCCACCTGTTTTGAGATACTGGTGCACATTAAGTTCTTTCAATTATTACCTGATTAACAGGTGGGTCAACATCCCAGAATGTAGGTCAACTTTCGCCACGGCCTGGTGTTTTCACCAGCCGTGATTCGTTATTCAATATTCCTAATAATGTATACCAATTGGATTTTTTTACTTTCGGCAAAAGATATTTTGTTGCTCTAAAATGTTTGCCGGCTGGTGAAAACACCAAGCCGGTGCATCAATGGGAACACCCGCCAAGGTTAAATAAAAAATCCCCACCAGGAAAACCCGGCGGGGATCATTAGCCATAAAAGAAAAACTACAAGGCAGCCTTACGGTCATTAATACCCGCAATAAAAGCATCGGTCTCTTCAACATCCTTGTCAATACAACCGATATCAATTTCGGTGTCCAACAGCGAAAGCACACCATAGCTTTCTTTGTTCTCGTTCAAAGTAAACTTTTTGAACTCGAGTTTTGTTTTCCTGCTGAGGTAATCTTTCTTAATGTCGCCTTCAGGAAGAGAAGCGATCACTGTTTCCAGTGAAGCAAGCTCAGCATTTACGGCTTGTAACTCTGTTTCAATTTCAACGGCATTGCCAGTTGAAATTTCTTTTTTGTGCAGCAACGTGATTTTTTTATACGCAAGTGCTGCTTTGTTTTTGTTTGCAATGGATATCATTGCATCGCAATCTTCTTTACTAGAGAGAAGTGTAAAACTGTATGTCATGATCTTATATTTAATTTTTGCAAGCAATATTGCTTGTTGTATATGAGATTACGTATGGAGTAAAAAAATAATAAGGGAAAGTTTGCTTTAACAAATTTTTAAATGTAAGTATTTTAGTCGCTACTATGATGCAATAATTACCGAATAAGAAGATAGCTTTCAAAAGACACAAATACACAGATCCTGGAGCACTGGATTTTTATTAAACTTACGGTAATGAGTAGATGATAAGAGATTGTGCGTTTTACAGGAATGTATTTTCACGCTAATACTAACTTCGCAACTAAATAATATTTGTTCTAACCTGGCCGAAAGGCTGCTGCCTGGAAGAATCATCAGTGATCCTGGGGGAAGATCCGAACAAGAAAGGCTTGAACTCAGTATTATGATACTATCTTTAAGTTGTTCTAACAACTCTCAGCATTCTAAGATTTTCAATTCCTAACCAAGGTCTTTTGCGGTGCAGCATCCTATGACAATTTGCACAAACCATTGCTATATCTTCAATCTTTGTTTCAGTTTCAACTTTTAATTCAGAAATAGGAAAGACATGATGTGCTTCGATATAATCTTCACCTAGTTCACCATACTCATCAACAAATGAAATTTTGCAAACTTGACATTTCATTTTTTGATCCATTTGTTTAAAAGCCCTTTTAGCAGATTTTATGAGGTTAGAATTTCTTTCTTTATATCTATGGAGTCTATATTTTTCTTTTCCTTCTGGAAATAAAGATTCCTCTAATTCTTCGTCACTTTCAGCAGAGCTAAGTGCCTTTCCGATGTTCCCATATTTAACATAAACTACCCGAACAAGTCCCATCGTATAACCTCTGGTAGCTTCCATATAATCTATATGCTTTGAAAGAGCTTCTAAAGAAATTACAAGCTGTGCTGGTCCAAAGTCTTGTAATATTTTTTTTAGAAAGTATTCAAACGTAATTGCGCTAAGCGTTCTGGTAAATTTCTCGCCATTCATTAAATGTTTGAACATCTGAATATTAATGATAGCTGATCCAGGATTCATTCCGTCATTTGCCAGTTTATCAATAGCGGCTTGCCTCGGCAATTGATTATTGTAAAATTCTTTACAAACATCATAAGTAATTTCTAAAAAATCTTTTTTTGCCATCGATGCTATTTTGTTATTAAATAATAAGTAAACCTAGCTCCTTAAAAAACGGGAGGTATTGTATTAAAAAAACAGAATAGTTGGAGCACTTCCCCCTACGCCACCATTCCCTTCTCAAAAACCTCCACAAACTCCTTCATCTTAAAAATAATTTTTTCTCCTATTGCACGGGCTTGCAAAATGCCAGGCCTGTTGCCAAGGCATTTAAGTACTTCATCACGTATGGGGTCCTGGCCACTGAAAATGTAAGCATCTATCAGGGCCTTAAATTGTTCTTTGTCTAAATGTTCGTCTTCACACAGTTTGTTTAGGGCTAATATCTTTTGTTCCTGCCAGTATTTTTCAAACTCATCTTGTATATTGTCGGCATCATCAATAAGAGGTAAATTGTCCAGGATAAATTTCTCTATCAATTCACGTTTGCTTCTTAGTTCAATATCGCCGCCTAACAGATCCATGATGGCTTTTTTCTGTTGTTGTGCTTCA
>JBDTLP010000208.1:0-4082 GCA_039934735.1 Ferruginibacter sp.
AGCTTATATTTAAAACCTCCGCACTTTCTAACTGCGAGAAGTAAGGAGTTCTGAACTAAGAGAAGTAAGGAGTTCTGAAATTGGTTTTCCACTTTTCCACATCTAAAAACTTACCCAACTATTGATAAATAAAAAGAATACTAAAGAAAGATGGGATAGTTGTGGATTTTTAATCGATCTATTTCACGGCGTTAAAGGTAAAATAATAACAAACCGGGATCCCTCTCCATCCTTTGTTTCCACTTTTATTTCACCACCATGCGCTTTTATAATATCATAACTCAACGATAAGCCCAATCCTGTTCCTTCACCGGTTGGTTTTGTTGTAAAGAATGGCTGAAAGATTTTATCAACTATGTTTTGCGGAATACCATTGCTATTGTCCATGACCATTATCTCAACGATATTATTTAATTTCTTTGTCGTAACTGTAACTGTCGGCTCGTATCCATCTCTACTCACTTTCATTTTTTCTGATACCGCATAAAAAGCATTATTATATAAGTTCAATAGTACTCTTCCAATATCCTGCGGTACGATATTTATTTTTCCAATAGAATTATCAAAGCCTGTTTTAAAATCTGCATTAAAATCCTTATTCTTTGCTCGCATACCGTGGTAGGCTAAACGCAGGTATTCATCTGCCAAAGTATTAATATCTGTTGGTTCCTTTTGCCCTGCAGATGTTCTTGAATGTTGCAGCATCCCTTTTACAATAGCATCCGCCCGCTTGCCGTGGTGATTTAATTTTTCTTCATTTGTTATGACATTGGTTGCTATTTCTTTTACCGCATCCAGGTTTCCCTTATCAATTTCCGTCATCATTTCAAGCAATAATTCTGCATTTATTTCTGAAAAATTGTTTACAAAATTCAGCGGATTTTGTATTTCATGCGCAATGCCCGCGGTGAGTTCCCCCAACGAAGCCATCTTTTCGGATTGGATGAGCTGGGATTGAGTTTTCTTAAGCTGGGTCATCGTACTGATCATTTCTGATTTTTGCAATTCAAGAATACGATTGGCTTTTTGTTTATTGCGATAAGCTCTCCAACCGCCGATGGCAACGAACAATGCCAGCAACAACCCACCAAGCAACAGTAATTGTCTTAACCTTGCTTCCGTATTTATCTTGTCCTGTATGGCACTGGCTACCGCCTGTTTTTTTTCGAAATCATAATTCATATTGAGTTCTGTGGCCTTTTGAATATTATCCTTACTTCTCACAGAATCTTCGACAACAGCATATTTTTTATAGGCTGCCAATGCTTTATTGTAATTTCCATTTTCTTCATAACATTCTGACAATTCTTTGTATGTATGTCCAATATCAATATCATAAGCATCACTTTCATTTAATGCCGTAAATCCTTTCTCATAAAAAGAAATGGCCTCAGCATATTTTTTCTGCAGCTTTAATACGCTTCCCATTGCCGAATACCCCTGGTAAATATTTAATGGCTGTTTAGATGATTCAGCAATTAAAATTCCCTTTTTCGCTAAATCCATCGCTTCAGAAAATTTATCGGTATTAGCAAGGCTAACTGCAGCCTTCGACAAGCTGGCGGCCTGTATGCCAAGGTCACCCATTTTTTCAGCAAGCAACGCGGCCTTTAAAGCAAATTCATAGCCCTCTTTCCATTTGCTTTTGTTTATATAAAGACTGGAGAGATTGGTATACGCATATAATTCAACATCTTTAAGCTCATTTTTCTCTGCAAGCAAAATTGATTTCCTGTATGCCTGCTCAGATCTTACGGAGTCGCGTATAAGTGTATACGTAATTCCCATATTAACTAATGTATAGGCCTGTGTAGACTCATCATTATTTTCCTCAGCAAGCTTTAAAGCTTTTTGCTGATATATCAAGGCCTGGGCAAAATTTGAAATTTGCTGGAACCCGATTGCAATATTGGAATAATTAGAAGGAAGCGCTGCCTTGTTGTTATGCCTTTCATAAATACCAATTGACTTTTCATAAAATTGTATGGATGTATCATACTTGCTCTGCATACCATACATCATTCCATTGTTTCCATACATATCGGCATAGTCAGCCGAGTCTTTTCCAGGTTTTATAAAAGTTTCCATGAATTTTAAGTTTTCTTCCGCACTTTTATAGTCACCCTTAAAGCAATAGCTGGTAATCAGGTTGTTCCTCGAATTAATTTCGCCCTTATAATATCCTGCTCTTTGGGCTTCGCTGAGTACTTTTTTAGCGAGTTGTATAGAGGAATCAATATTTTGATTTCTGACAAACTTAATTTTGTCTACAAGAAGATTTATTCTTGCTGTATCAGTAGTAGCCTTATTGATAAGTTTATTTATGCTGTCTATTTTTTTACTTTGGCCCTGCGTGAGTAATACAGAATAGAACAGTAACACAATAATTGCAGGACTTTTCATTTATCGTTCATGAATTTATTAAACCGCTGGTAAATAATAACCATAGTTGGCTTATTGGTTTTGACGAATAGCGTTACAACAGTTCCGCTAATTTATATATTTGATAGCAAACCCATAATCGAAGTTCCCTCATTTTCTTTTGTTTCAACGTTTATTTCCCCGCCATGATCTTTAATAATATCATCGCTTACACTCATTTCAATGAAGCTCAATGTCCAGACGAATACTAAATAGACCTGTTACCTTCATATAAAAATATAATTTTGCAAGTCCTTGCATTTTTGGTGCTCTAAAGAAACGATTAAATTAAAAATGCTCAGAGAAAGTTAGGCAAGTTCCGGCACCTTTGGAAATTCATCCTATTGTGGTTTAAAATAGGAACTTGCGTGTTCCTCCTCAAGCTCATTTCCACGGTCTAAAGAAATAACAGCAATACATACATAATTTGGAGATCTAAAACCCTTATTAGAAAACGGAGGACCGCGTACATTTGAAGTAGGAATGATTTAAAACAACATCTTCGAAATCATACGCTCCGCAGGAAAGCAATCAGATATGAAATAATTTTAGTTCCTGATCACAAGAACAACAACAACGTCATCTTCCTTAAATATTGATAACTCAACTGTTCAGTTGCCGACATTATTTATGCACCCATTATTGATGTGCTGAGGTTCAAAAGAAAAAGGTGTTTATAAAATAGCCAAAGGAAAACAAGAGCAGTTATCATTTATTTCAAAAAGAACCTTTTTGGAGAAGCTTATGTAATTTGCTATACCAAATTGCCGCTAAAAAGTTCTTTAACCATTGCATGAAAATCTTCTTTCTTATTCGTATGGGGAAGTGGCTCATTGGGCACTTCTGCACCTAAAAATTTACAAAGTGGATCCCAGCCTTCAGTCACATCAAAAACAAGTAATTTTTCTGCCGGAACATATTTTTTTACATCTTCATTGTACTCATTAAAAAGTTTTTCCATGAATTCTTTATCCAAAAATTTGCCCTGGAAATGATTCTCACTCATTATTTGCTTCGAAAATCCCATCACCTTCATTACCGTTTGAAGCCGGGGATCGGCAGCTATTCTTTCTCCCATAGCCGCTCTCTCAGCTTCCGGAGGATTCTGTGCTTTCCAAATTGTGCTGTAGTAGCTGGTATACCATTTTTCAAATGGTCTTAAACTCAAAATAACTTTTGCATCAGGATACTGTTTCATGTGCTCCTTATACCATGGATAACAAGGAAAATCAACCGTAGCCTGGTAGCCATCATACAATGCTTCCCAATCTGTTGTTCCCGTTGCTTTCAGCGTCGTCCAATAGTGAAGATCTTCAGGATGTACAAGCAAGTGCTTCATATGATACGTCTTACTAAAGCCGAGAATTTCAAGTGCTTCTCTAAGCGTGTTTGTGCCGGTACGCGGTAAACCGGCTCCGATAATTTTGATTGACATTTTAAGGAGAGATTTTGGTAATGTAATAATGTAAGATAATATTTAATTTTGCCGGGATGAAAAATAATTAGCCATCCGGCCATTCTATTTAGTAATTGGATACCAACATACCGTCAATTGTTGCTACATTGCATCACTCTACCTTATCGGAAAACTCCGCTTCCATAATTTTTATTTCCAAACAAACTCAAATTACTTCCATGACAAAGGCGTGCGTTTCCATGTT
>JBDTLP010000209.1:0-3980 GCA_039934735.1 Ferruginibacter sp.
TTGAAACAGAAGCGCAGAATATTTCCGCCTATATCCCTACCAATCTTATTTCTATCACTGATGGACAAGTATACCTGTCACCCAAACTTTTTGAATTGGGTATTTTACCGGCAGTAGATGTAGGTAAGTCTGTTTCTCGCGTTGGCGATAAAGCGCAATTGCCAGCCTATCGTACCATAGCAAATTTAAAATTGGAATATGCGCAATTTGAAGAACTGGAAACTTTTGCCCGTTTTGGTACGCGTCTCGATGAAAACACGCGCAACACAATTGAACATGGAAAACGAATCCGTGAATGTTTGAAGCAACCAGAGTTGCAGCAGATGCCGGTTTCAGAACAGATCGTGATTTTGCTTACATTGAAAAACGGCTTACTGGATACAATACCACTTGATAAAATTCAGGATGCGCAGGATGCGTTGCTTAAAAATTTCAAGTATTTCCCGGATGAAATAATCAAGCGATTGTTTTCAAATGCAAAGCTGAGTGATGACGATAGCAAGGCTATTTTAAAAATTGCCGCAACAATACTTACTCCGTTCCATGACAAGCCTGAGCCGAATCAGGATAAGCCCAAACAAAATCAGGATAAAGATAGACCAAAACCGGGTCAGGATCAGGACAAGCCAAAACCAGATCCGGATAAAAATCAGCCAAAGCCAAATTCGGATCATGACATATCCAAGCAAGATCAGGACCAGGACAAGCCCAAACCGGATCAAATCCAGGATAAGCCCAAAACAGATCAGGATCAGCATAATCCTAATCCGGACCAAAATAAAAAGTAATGGACACTTTAGAAAATTTACGAAGCAAGACGGAAGGGGCAAAAGACCTGAAATCTGTTGTAAGCGCCATGAAAGCGATGGCAGCATCAAACATTGTTCAATATGAAACTGCTGTCAGCTCTCTTGATGATTATTATCACGCAATAGCTTTGGGCATCATCGCTTATTTCAAAGCAGAAAAGATCGCAGCAATAAATGAGAAGGTAGTATCAAAAAAGAAATCGGGGCAGGTAACCTGTGCGATTGTTTTTGGATCAGACCAGGGACTTGTTGCACAGTTCAATGATTCAATGGCAAATTTTGTAACGGGTTCGCTGAATGCATTGTCAGGGAAAAAAGAGGTCTGGGTGGTGGGTGAACGCGTTCAATTGCTCTTGTCGGATGAAGGCCTCAATACTTCAAAATTATATTCGGTTCCAAATGATATTAATGCCGTCACCCCATTAGTATCAGAAATTTTAAACAAGAGCCAGGAACGTCTGCAAAAGGAAGTCGCAACGACGTTTTATATTTTCCACAATCAACCGAACCCCAGATCAGGTTACAGACCCGTGATGCAGCGGTTTTTGCCCCTGGATGAAAAATGGAAGGAAACTCTACAGAAAATTCAATGGCCTACAAAATTAATTCCACAGATCGCAGGTGGTGTAAAACCAACGTTGACAGCATTAATTAACGGATATCTTTTTGCATCTCTCTTCAAAGCTTGTGTGGAATCGTTGGCCAGCGAAAACGCCAGTCGTTTGGATGCTATGCAACGGGCTGAAAAAAATATCACTGATTTGCTGGAAGACCTTGGCAAAAAATATCATCGTTTACGCCAGGGCATCATTGATGAAGAATTGTTTGATGTGGTCTCCGGCTTTGAGGCTTTGAGAAAATAAATTTGAGTTTTAAGAATTAAATTAAGAAATACTTTTATTTAATCATCATTTTAAACAAAAAATATCATGTTAAAAATAATAAATGATTTGCCCGGCAATGTTTTAGGCATTGAAGCCGGCGGAGAAGTAACAGGCGCGGATTATGAAAATGTATTAATGCCCGCTGTCAGTGAAAAATTAAAAGCGAATAAAAAAATACGCCTGCTTTATTACCTGGGCCCCGGCTTTACAGGATTCAGCCTGAAGGCAATGGTAGATGATGCCAAAGTGGGAATGAAAAATTTCTCAGCATGGGATCGTGTTGCTTTCGTTTCCGACCATCAATTGATAAATATTTTTGCGAAATTCTTTGGTCACATGTTACCAGGTGAGGTAAGAGTATTTAACAATTCGGGGCTGGATGAGGCAAAGAAATGGATTGCTGAATAGGAAAATTAAAAGCATTGACGCTGGCTTAAAATCGTGCCGAAATAATAGTGAACAAAGAAAAATATACCACAAATCATCTGTATAGTTTTTGCCATCGAATGCTGAAGGAGTTGATGCGCTTGCACAGCTTACGCTGGATCTGCAATGGTCGTGGAACCATGCTGGTGAAATTTGGAATCTGCTTGATCCGCAGCTTTGGGAGCTTTCGCACAAAAGCATTCGGCATACAGACTCTTCAACCTCTGGTGCGTTAGCAGCTTTGGGGCTCCATATCAAGCAGGAAAGAAGCAAATATGCATAAAGGGCATTCCATATTATCCATCAACGGCGGTTCATCCAGCATCAAATTCGCTTTGTATAAAATAGAGGAACCATTGGTGCAATTGTTTAATGGAGAAATAGAAAACATTGGTGCAAAAAAGGCAAAATTCAGTTTTAATGATATTATTGATCAACAAAAAGATAGTTTTGATATTAAAGCCCCCAATCATGACCGGGCAGCGGATCATTTGATTAACTGGATCGAAAAGCAGGAATGGTTTGCTTCTGTTAAAGCGATAGGCCATCGGATTGTTCATGGTATGAAACATACCGAACCCGAATTGATCACGGACGTCCTGTTGGAGGATTTTAAAAAGATCAGCGCTTTTGATCCCGAACATTTACCTGGAGAAATTAGATTAATAGAGGCATTTAAAACGCGCTATCGGGAATTAAAACAAATAGCTTGTTTTGATACATCGTTTCATACTTCCATGCCACTGGTTGCAAAATTATTATCTATTCGCCGCCGCTATTATAATATGGGTCTACAGAGGTATGGTTTTCATGGCCTTTCTTATACTTACCTGATGAACGAACTTGAATGTGTCGCAGGAAAAGAAACGGCAAAAGGCAAAATAATTTTAGCTCACCTTGGAAATGGTGCAAGCCTTACGGCAGTTCAAGATGGTAAGAGTATTGACACAAGTATGGGGTTCACTCCAACGTCAGGATTGCCAATGGGACACGAACCGGCGATCTTAACCCCGGTGTTGCGTGGCATTTAATGAGAGAAGATAAACTGACAGCAGAAAAATTCAACCATCTTATTAATCACGAATCTGGATTGTTGGGCATTTCAGAAACAAGTGCTGATCTACGTGACCTAATGAAAATTCAAGAAACGGATGAGCGGGCTTCGGAAGCCATTGAACTGTTTTGCTATCAAACAAAAAAATGGATTGGGTCATTTACCGCTGTGCTGGGTGGCCTGGATGTATTGGTGTTTTCCGGCGGCATTGGGGAAAATTCTCCCGATGTAAGAAGGAGAATTTGCACCAACCTTGAATTTCTCGGAATTGAATTGGATGAAATAAAAAATATAAATAATCAAACAGTTATTTCGTCGGTAAAAAGTAAAGTGATAGTATATGTCATTAAAACCAACGAGCAGTTGATGATAGCGACGCTTGTTGGCGGGCTGCTGAAGCATTGAGGTTAAAAATTAACGATAGTAAAGAGTGGAATACAACATAGGCGTCTACCTGGGCATTGAATGAAACAACTATTGGCATCGATTGTGTACTACTACAGGCATCATGTGCACGCTTTGTTGTCCTAATAAAGTAAAATCACCTTAAAAATAACAATCATGAAAATTCTACTTACAGCGGCGCTGGCAATTACTTTATTTACACTTTTTGCATCCTGTCAATCCACGCCTGTACAGGTAAAAAGCCTTTCAAACAAGGATACGAGAAATGATATAATGCAAACAATTGCAAACGACAGCACGATGTCGAATGAAATGATCGCGGCAATGATGAATAATAAAAATGGTTCGATGATGATGCAGCAACATCAAATGATGACGATGGGCAACCAAAGTTCAATGATG
>JBDTLP010000210.1:0-3974 GCA_039934735.1 Ferruginibacter sp.
TTTCACCTTCTTTTGGCGGGCGAACAGAACCATAAACAGTATCACCTGTTTTTAATCCGAATAATTTTATTTGTGAAGGAGAAACATAAATATCATCGGGAGAAGAAAGATAATTATAATCGCTGCTGCGTAAAAATCCATATCCATCAGGCATCATTTCCAAAACACCTTCGCCGAGTACTACGCCATCAAACTCTATATTAAATGCCGGTTGATTTCTTTGTTGTGTTTGTTGATAAGTACGGTTATCTCTTCCTTGCGAAACTGGCTCTTCCATAGTTACTTCCGGTTGCTGAATATCTTCTTCGTGAAGCATCTGTGCTATCGCTGCAGGAATTGTTGAGTCCTGGTCAGTGATCGGTTGTAATTCTTCTTCTTCTTCCTCTATTTCCGATTTGTACTTTTTTACAGGTTGTTTTTTTTCTGGCTCGGCTTTTTTTGCTTTAACAGGCTGAACATCTCTCTTCGGAGCTTCCTCTTTTTCGGGTACTTCTTCTTTAGGAGCCGGGGCTACGGGAGGAACATCTGTTTTTAACATGCGTTTCCGTTTTGGCTTTTCATCACCAGGCGTCTTGCTATCTGATTTCATATTGGCTTGTTTATCCAGGATGCCTTTGATCAGGTCCTGTTTATTAAGTTTTTTCGAATTTGGAATGTTAAGTTCATCTGCTATATCCAGCAGTTCAGGAACGAGTAGTTCGTTCAGTTGCGATATATCGTACATAAAATATGAGAAAATGCGTTTTTCAAAAATTCCGCTCTAAATGAATGTAAAATTTGTAGTTGAAAATTAATGCTGATGGAAGAGGCTGTATTATTGAAGCAATTAGACAAGGGTTATCTTCTCAACCGATTCCGTTGCAATGATACGCCCGTTTTTTGGATAATAAAAGAATTTTTCTGTTTATCTCTGTTTTTACGGTGAAAAGGCATCAAATTGCCGTTCAATAATAGATATTTGCAATCCTTGTCACCTGTTTTTTAGCAGCGTTGCGCATATTTGCCGGTATAATTTCAATGATTGCAGTTCTAAGATTTTCCAGTAACTTTTTTCTTGGAAAATCTTTAATGGTTACCAGGCTGATCTCTCTAACCGGTTTGGGATCTGCAAATTGTTGCAGGTTTTTTTGTTGACTGCTTTTTAATAATAGTGTTGCCAAATAAGGCACGATCGTTATCCCACTGCTGTTATCCACGAGGTTGATCAGTGTTTCGATGCTCCCTGCTTCATAATGCAGTTTATCTGATTTAACATCCTGCTTTTTTAATTCGCATAAATTAAATACCTGGTTGCGCATGCAATGTCCTTCTTCAAGCAACCAAAGTTGATTCAGGTCAATTTCAACCGGAAGCAATAATTTCTTTTTATTCGATGTGGAAATTACGGTGCTATATGCATAAAATTCTTCATAAAATAATGGGTGCTCAGCTATATATGACTCAGATAAAGGTGTTGCCAACAATCCTATATCCAAATCACCGGTCTTTAATTTTTCAATGATTTCACCCGTTACCATTTCCTTGATAAATACTTTGAGGCCAGGATTTTTTTCTGCAAAAGATTTTAAAAAAAGGGGCAATAAATAAGGGGCAAGGGTTGGAATAATTCCAAGGTGTAATTCTCCTGCAACCGCTCCTTTAAGTTCTGTAGCAAATGCTTTTAATGAGGATGCCCTGGCCAATAATTCTTTTGCACGTGCTATTATTTCCAATCCTTGCTTTGTTGGTTCTACCGGTTTTTTTGTTCTGTCAAAGATCTTTAGCCCAAATTCTTCTTCCAGTTTTTGGATCATCATGCTCAATGTGGGCTGCGTTACAAAACAGTTTTCAGCTGCTTTGGCAAAGTGCCGGTATTTATCAACGGCGATCACATATTCGAGTTGCTGTAAATTCAAGAGATAGGTTTTGTCTATCCAAAGATAGAAACTATCAGTTTCATTTATACGCTTTTAATGGGCATATTTGCTTTCCTTAAACTTATATCAATGCAAAACGGAAAAAATCAAAACAGGAAACTTACCAGCGCATCGGGTAAGCCATATACAGAAAATGAAAATTCTTTGAGCGCCGGTCCACGTGGACAATTATTATTAGAAGATTTTATTCTTCATGAAAAGATGGCGCATTTTAACCGGGAACGGATACCCGAAAGAGTGGTTCATGCAAAAGGCACAGGAGCCTTCGGAACTTTTACCGTTACGCATGACATTACTAAATATACAAAAGCGAAAATTTTCAATAAAATCGGAAAGGAAACAAAACTATTACTCCGCTTCTCAACAGTGGGTGGTGAAAAAGGAAGTGCCGATACGGAAAGAGATCCAAGAGGATTTGCTATAAAATTTTATACAGAAGATGGTAACTGGGATCTTGTAGGAAATAATACGCCTGTATTTTTTATAAAAGATCCAAAAAAGTTTGGTGATTTTATTCATACACAAAAACGTGAACCAAGAACAAATTGTAAGAGCCCAACAATGATGTGGGATTTCTGGAGCTTAAATCCCGAAAGCCTTCACCAGGTAATGATATTAATGAGTGATAGAGGAACACCTTATGGTTATCGCCACATGGATGGATTTGGTTCACATACTTTCAGCATGATCAATGCAGACAATGAAAAAGTGTGGGTGAAGTTTCATTTTAAAACTATTCAAGGTATCAGGAATTTTACCAATGATGAAGCAACTGCCATGAAAGGACAGGATCCTGATTTTGCACAAAGAGATCTGGTTGAAGCCATTGATAAAAAAGATTTTCCTAAATGGGCCACAAAGATCCAGGTGATGACACAGCACCAGGCAAAAGAATTTAAATTCAATCCTTTCGATCTTACAAAAGTTTGGCCTCATGGCGATTTTCCATTGATAGATGTTGGTGTATTAGAACTAAATGAAATTCCCAAAAATTATTTTGCACAGGTAGAACAAAGTGCATTTGCTCCTGCACATGTGGTAGATGGTATTTCTTATTCACCCGATAAAATGTTGCAGGGAAGATTGCTTTCTTATCCTGATGCACATCGTCATCGCCTGGGTGCTAACTACGAACAGATACCTGTAAACAAATGTCCATACATGGTTTCTAATTATGAACGTGATGGCGCCATGAGGGTAGATGGTAACGGTGAAGATAGCCCGAACTATTTCCCAAATAGCTTTGATGATATTTATATTGATAAGAGTTATAAAGAAAGCCCGATTGTACTTGATAGTAACATCGCAGATTTTTACGATCGCAATGCAGAAGGAGAAAATGATCATTACACACAACCCGGATTATTATTCAACAAAGCAATGAATGATTATGACAGGCACAATCTTGTTTCAAATATTGTTGGTGCCATGAGTGGAATCAGTGGGCCCAAAAAAGAGTTGATCGTTAATCGCCAGCTTTGTCATTTCTTTCGTGCAGATGCAAAACTTGGAATGGCAATAGCGCAAGGATTAGGTGTGAATGTGGATGCAGTGATGAATGAATTAAAACATGAGGCAAGTATGGTGTGATGGATTAGTAATGAATTTAAGAAAGAACGGGGAGCTAAATTAGCTCCCCTTTTTGTCTGAATGATGATTAGTCTGGCGCAGATCTCCCAACCAGTGACTCTTCTTTCCTAATCCTTGTATAAATGTATTCTCATAAATAAAATAGTATTTTAACTTCGAAAGTTAGGTAACGGAGCTAGTCTGGCGCAGGTCTCCCGACCTGTTGCCTTTTCGTTCCTAAACCTTGCATAAATATATTTTTATAAATCAAATAGTGTATCGATTCGATATTTAAGTGACGGAGGAGCACAGTTGGGAAACCTGCTAATAAAAGATATTTTTAAAGGGTACAGCTTTCTGCAGCATTTGTATTTCCTATTTCGTGTATCCTGCCAGGTTACTAACATATAATGCACATAATTCCAATAATTACATGTACATTTGCGCCAGTTCATTTATTTCCTGCGGCATTTTAAGCCAGTTTTTATT
>JBDTLP010000211.1:0-3785 GCA_039934735.1 Ferruginibacter sp.
AATATACAAAAAGGTGATACACTTTACTGTAATGAATTGTATTGGGACAGGAACCGCAAGGGAACTGAATTTTATACAGATAAACCAGTGAAAATAAGAACAAAGACCAACATCATCAATGGTGAAGGGATGGAATCGGCACAGGATTTTAAGAACTGGCATATTATCAATACAAGTAACAGTACTATAAAAATTCCTTCTTCAAAATTTCCTGGATAATTTATTATCCGTGGTCGGTGTCCTCACCGACCGGAATTTCTTTCGTGTTCGGTGAGGACACCGACCATAGGAACAGACCTAACAGGTTTTAAAAACCTGTTAGGTTTTCATCAAAAAAAATCAGTGAATCAGTGGCAATATGAAAATTATAACCATCTACGGAATTCCCAATTGTGATATCACCAAGCTGACGCTTGCCTGGTTAAAGAAAAATAAAATCGATTATAATTTTCATGATTATAAAAAAGCAGGTATCACTGCAGCAAAACTTAATGATTGGTCCAAAAAGAAATCATGGGAAATATTGTTGAATAAAAGAGGAACCACCTGGAAAAAAATAAGCCCGGAAATTCAGCAAACGATCACAGATCAAAAAGCAGCGGTACAATTAATGCAGGAACATACAAGTCTTATAAAAAGACCGGTTGTGGAAATTAATGGCACGATATTAATTGGGTATGATGAGGCAATTTTTAATAATGCCTTTATGAATTTTTAATTGATATGGCTGGTAAAAATTTTTTTATTTCCACTGCAAGAATAGAAGCTTTTAGCGATGGGGTTTTTGCAATCGTGATTACTTTACTTGCTTTCCAGTTTAAAGTTCCAAAATTTACATACGGAGCAAAATTTCATACAAATTTTATAGAACTACTTAAAATTTTACCAAACCTCGTTGGGTTTATTTTTAGTTTTTTCTTTGTCGCTGTTTTTTGGGTAAACCATCATCAATTGTATCATTCAATCAAAGAAGCTAATAGAAAACTACTCTGGTATAATATACATTTGTTATTCTGGATCACCATGTTACCCTTTCCTATTGCGATGATCGGCGATCATCCGGAAGTACCTATTTCAGCGATGAGCCTCGGTGTGGTATTATTGATGAGTTCTTTTGCGGCTTTCCTTGTTCGCCGATATTCTTACACAACTGCCAAACTTGTAAATGAAGTTTTGAGTGAGGATTCCATTCAATATGGATTAAAAAATAATATCATTGCTATTATTTTAAATCTTGTTGCGATATTTGCTGCAATATTTTCTGTGTATATTGCCTATGTAATTTATTTTATCATACTGGGGCTATTTGCAATACCACAGAAGTTAGAAATAAAATCACGTTCACAATTAAAATAAAAATTTATGCCAACAAGAAATGCAACAGCCGTATGGAACGGAACAGGTAAAGAAGGTACCGGTAATCTTACAACTCAAAGCAGTGTTTTAAACAAAACACAATATTCATGGAAAAGCAGGTTTGCTGATGGAACCGGAACAAATCCTGAAGAACTTGCAGCCGCAGCACATGCAGGATGCTTTACAATGAAATTAAGTTTTGTTTTAAATGCAGCCGGCTTTACTGCTGATGAAATTGAAACGCGTTGTGATATTACATTAGGTGATGCTGGAATAACTGAATCACATTTACACGTAACTGCAAAAGTTCCTGGTATATCACAGGATCAGTTTGCTGCAGCAGTTGCAGATGCCAAAGAAAACTGCCCGATATCGAAATTGTTTAAAACGAATATTACGCACGAAGCAACACTTGCATAAGTGAATAGGTGAATAAGTCAATGAGTGAATTAAGAAATTCACTCATTGACTTATTCACTCTTTTTATTCATTCACCCATTCACCTATTCACCCACATGTCTTTCCAAAACAAAACCATCCTCATTACCGGTGCAAGCCGTGGTATTGGTAAAGCTATTGGCCTTCGTCTTGCGAAAGAAGGAGCTAATATTGTTATCGCTTCAAAAAGTGTGGAAGAAAATCCAAAGCTTGGTGGTACTATTTTTTCTGCGGCTGCCGAAATGGAAGCCGCCGGTGGTAAAGCATTGGCTGTACAATGTGATATTCGTTTTGAAGATCAAATACAATCCGTAGTAGAACAAGCTGTAGCCAAATTTGGCGGCATTGATATACTCATCAACAATGCATCTGCAATAAACCTTGCGCCAACAGAACAAACCGAGCCAAAACGTTTTGACCTGATGTACGACATTAATGTAAGAGGAACATTTATGGTTAGTAAGGCTTGTATTCCTTATCTTAAAAAGGGAACAAATGCTCATATCCTCAATCTTTCTCCTCCAATTAATATGGATATGAAATGGTTTGCTAACCATCTCGCCTACACGATCAGTAAATATAATATGAGCATGATCGCACTTGGCCTTGCTGCTGAATTAAAAAAGTATAATATTGCGGCCAATACTTTATGGCCACGCACTACAATCGCAACTGCTGCCGTACAAAATTTACTGGGTGGTGATATGCTTATGAAAATGAGTCGCACTACAGATATTCTTGCTGATGCTGCTTATTTTATTTTATCAAAAGCTTCTTCCATTTGTACAGGTAATTCTTTTATTGATGAGCAGGTATTAGCCGCTGAAAACATTTTCGATCTTGAAAAATATTCTGTTGTACCAGGAGCGCAATTGTACAATGACCTTTTTATTTAGCGTTTAGTAGATTAGAAGTTAATAGGTTTAGAATCTTTCTTTTCAACCTCATCAACTACATCAACCTGCCTTGTTAATACTTCCCTAATTAAAATAGCCTTTTGATAAACGGTAGCTGTTGGAAAGAACCTACGTTTAATTTCGTATGTACATTATTCAGCAAATAATGTGACCAAAAACAAGGCATGAGATTCTTAAAAACGACTACATTCATTTTAGCCATCCTATTTAGCGTACCTGCTATGAGCCAGGTTGCTAAACAAAAAGTTGCTATTAAGCGAACAAGCGCACCTATAAAAATAGATGGAATCATAGATGAAGATGCCTGGAAAGATGCACCAGTATTTGAAAAATTCATTGAGCTTAGGCCAGTTCCTTTTCGTCCAGAAAATGCTGCAAATCCCACTACTGTAAAAATTTTGTATAATAATGAGGGTGTATATGTTGGCGGTTATTTACATGAATCATCCAAGGATAGTATCGCTGCTGAATTGGTGGGCCGTGATGGTTTTGGTAATAATGATTTTTTAGGTGTTGTATTCGATACATATAATGATAAATTGAATGGTTTTGAATATTTCGTAACACCACTCGGAGAACAATTTGATGCAAAAGTATCTCCCAATACAAATGGCAATAGTGAAGATTTCAGCTGGAATGCTGTTTGGCAAAGTGCTTGTAAAATTCAAAATGATGGTTGGAGTTTTGAAATGTTCATTCCATATTCAGCAATACGTTTTGGAAAGAAAAAAATACAGGACTGGGGGTTGAATATCGTAAGAAGAAGACAGAAATCCGGGCAACAATTATTCTGGCAACAGATAGATCCAGTACAAAATGGTTTTCTTACGCAGGAAGGTTTTCTTACAGGATTAGAAAATATTAAACCACCGCTTCGTCTTCAACTTTCACCTTATTTCTCATCTTACTATGATCATAATGGCGTTGAGAAAAAAAACAGTACCGTACTAAATGGTGGCATGGATGTAAAATATGGCATCAACCAGGCTTTCACACTTGATTTGACATTGATACCGGATTTTGGACAGGTACAAACTGATAATAATTTTTTAAACCTTAGCCCGTTTGAACAAA
>JBDTLP010000212.1:0-3767 GCA_039934735.1 Ferruginibacter sp.
GAATCTCTCTTCACAATTTCTTCCTGGCTCATTCCCCTGGCGTCATTTGGGCAACCATATTTTTCTTTTTTTCTAAAAATAAAACAGCCGCTAAGCATGTAGATAGTAAATAATGCAAGTAGTGATTTTTTCATCTTCTAAAGTTAGCACATGTTTTTATAACTGTATTATTTTTCAATGTCAGAGAACCACTTACTATATTTCAGGTAATTTTCAGCGATCCTGTTGATCTCACCGTTTATTAATTCCTGGCTAATATCTTTTACTTTTTTTGCCGGTACCCCTGCGTAGATTGTGCCTGGTTCAACCACTGTATTTTCCAGTACCACAGCACCTGCAGCAATGATGCAGTTGCTTCCTATATGGCAGTTGTCCATCACAATCGCACCCATTCCAATCAGCACATTATTATCTATAACGCATCCATGTACGATTGCATTGTGTCCAACACTAACATTATTTCCAATATATGTTTTAGTCTTCTCAAAAGTGCAATGAATGACGGCACCATCCTGCACATTTACCTTATTTCCAAGCCTTATGCTGTTTACATCGCCTCGAATTACGGCATTGAACCATACGCTACAATCATCGCCCATCACTACATCACCCACAATTGTGGCATTCGGAGCAATAAAACAATTGGCGCCCATTGTTGGGCTAATGCCATTTACCGGGAATATATAAGCCATTTTAAGTCTGTTTAGTAGTTGTAAATATTTTTCGAAGCAAAATGTAATTTAACCGCGAAGGCACAAAGACACAAAAATATTTAAATAATCTTAGTGCCTTTGTGCCTCCGCGGTTATTACTACAATAACTTGCAATGAAATTACAAAATACGATTTGTTTTCATTCATAATTCTACATACATAATTCATAATTCCAAATGAACCAGCGGCAACTTTTTTTAAATCATGTTGGACAAACATCAGACGCTCCTCTGTGCTTAAATATTGTGAAGGCGGAAGGAAGTAAAATGTGGGACGCAGAAGGAAAAGAATATATTGATCTCATCGCCGGTATTAGTGTTTGTAATATTGGCCATCGTCATCCAAAAGTTGTTGAAGCAATAAAAAAACAGGTTGATGATTATTTGCACATTATGGTGTATGGAGAATTGGTAGAAAATCCACAGGTTGCTTATGCAAAAATGCTGACTGATCATTTACCAAAATCATTGAACTCCGTTTTTTATACGGCCAGTGGCAGTGAAGCAACAGAAGGTGCTATGAAACTTGCCAAGCGCTATACAAAACGAACACAGATCATCTCGTTTAAAAATTCTTATCACGGAAGTACACAAGGTGCTTTAAGTATTATGGGAAGTGAATATTGGCAACAGGCTTTTCGTCCACTCTTACCCGGTATATTGCAACTCAATTATAATTCATTCAGCGATCTTTCAACTATTACTGAACAAACAGCATGTGTTGTTGCTGAAACCATACAGGCAGAAGCAGGCGTGATCGTTCCACAAAATAACTGGCTGCAGGCACTTCGAAAACGTTGTACAGAAACAGGAACATTATTGGTACTTGATGAAATTCAATGCGGTTTTGGCCGAAATGGAAGCCTGTGGGCGTTTCAACAATTTAATGTGGTGCCCGATATTTTATTATTGGGAAAAGCATTGGGCGGCGGCATGCCATTGGGTGCTTTCGTTTCCGATAAAAAAATAATGGATTCATTTACACACGATCCTGTGCTGGGACATATTAATACATTTGGGGGCCACCCGGTAAGTTGTACTGCCGGGCTTGCAGGTTTTAAAGTTTTGGTAGAAGAAAATATAATCGATGCTGTTTTTCAAAAGGAAAAATTATTTCTTTCATTGCTTCAGCATCCGCTGATAAAAAATATAAACAGCCGTGGCTTAATGATCGCTGTTGAATTCAAAGATTTTGAGACCAATAAAAAAATCATTGATGCATTGATCGGGCAGGGGATATTTACAGATTGGTTTTTGTTTGCAGCTCAGGCAATGCGTATTGTCCCACCATTAAATATTAGCGAAGAAGAAATGACGACGGCCTGTAAAAGAATTATAGAAGTGCTTGATAAAGCAAGTTCCTAAAATAATCGAACACGAATTTTAAGCACGAATTACACGAATAAAATCTATTAATACACATTCGTGTAATTCGTGCTTAAAATTCGTGTTTAACAAATACACAATAAAAATAATTTGCAAATATAAAATTGAATCATTTACTTTGCAATTCAAAGTGCTTTTTTATGAATGAAAATCAGCAATCATTAGAAACGCTGCAGGATATAAAACGAATGATGGAACGTAGCAGCCGTTTCATTAGTCTTAGTGGTTTGAGTGGTATCAGCGCAGGCATCTGTGCATTAATAGGAGCCTGGCTTGCGGCGCCATATGTATTTGGATCGAAGAACCTGGTAATTAGTTCGGGTGGTCATTTCAGCAGGGAGATGGAGAATGATTACAGCATTATTTTCAATACCTGGCTTTTCTGGATTGCTATAGGCACTTTTGTTGCTGCATTGATCAGTGCCTTTATTTTTACATGGATCAAAAGCAAACGTGAAGGAATTCCAATCTGGGGCAATACAGCAAAACGGCTATTGGTAAATGTTAGTGTGCCTTTAATAGCTGGTGCAATTTTTCTTTTCAAACTTATCCATTTCGGTACGTTCGGATTAATAGCACCAGGTTGCCTCATCTTTTACGGCCTTGCTTTGATAAATGCCAGCAAGTATACATTAAATGAAATAAGATACCTTGGCTATCTTCAAATTCTATTGGGTATAATAAATTTGTGGTTTGTTGGCTCAGGTTTATATTTTTGGGCCGTTGGATTTGGTGTATTACATATCATTTACGGAACATACATGTGGTTCAAATATGAACGAACCAGCTGAAATCCGATTTCTGACATCTGATCGCATAAAATGAAATGATTGATTAATGAGTAACCCAATCGATAATTTAAATAAACTTTTTGATAGCCGGGTGCGCCTCGGCATCATGAGCGCATTGATGGTGAATGAAGAAATAAATTTTAATGAATTGAAAGAATTACTAAACATCACAGACGGAAATCTTGCCAGCCATTTGAAAGCATTGGAAGAAAATTCTTTTATAAAAGTTGACAAAGGATTCATCGGTCGGAAAACAAATACTACTTACAGCATTACAAAGGCAGGTGAGAAAGCTTTCAAATCGCATATTGCAGCATTGGAAAAAATGATAAGGTCAATAAATTAAATTTTTTTGTACTTATACTTTGAAAAACAAAGTACTTTTAAAAAATGAAAAAGGAATATACAACAGCAGGAGTGGCAGCAAGAATATGGTTATTGACCAGTGTGGTTTTTGCAATCGGCTTCGGTCTTGTTTGCCTATTCAATAGTACTTACCAGATATTTATGAGTACAGGATTTGCATTGTTCGCCTCTTTGATCGGCAGCATTCCGGCTTTTGTTGTAATAATTACTTACTTCTTTTTGATAAAAAACATTCAATTGAAATGGCAAACAAAATTTTCAAGGTTATTACTCATACAATTTGGAATAACTATTTGCTATGGACTGTTTGCTGCACTAATTGATATACCAATGAGAATATGGTTTGATGGTAACAGCCGTTTTATTTATCCGCTACTGTATGTTACAGCAATATTATTTGCCTGCTCCTGTATTGCATCATTTATAATATTAAAGATCATCGCATCTTATTTCTCCAATGGTAAAATCACAGATATCTCTTACAGCTACACATTCTCTTTACTTTTTCAACA
>JBDTLP010000213.1:0-3749 GCA_039934735.1 Ferruginibacter sp.
TGCAGGGTAACGGTAGCGTATGTCTGCGTAGATGCTTCGATCTTTACATTTTCTTTTGCTTCCAAAGCCTGGTGCAATCCATCAGAATATCTTCTTCCATCAAGGATACGGCCTGTTTGTTCATCAACGATCTTTACGCCGCCATCCATTACTACGTATTCAACATCCTTATCAAATAAAGTATAGGCTTTTAAAAGTTGCTGGGCGGTATGAATGCGTTCTGCTTTTGCAGAATATTCATTCAGTAAATTTTCTTTGCGTTGTAATTTTTCATCCGCATTCAGATCTGTTTTTTCAATGTCAGCCAGTTTGGTAGCGATATCCGGTAAAATAAAGAATTCAGGATCTTCCCCGCTGCGGGTGATCAATGAAATACCATTGTCGGTTAATTCAACCTGGTTATTTTTTTCATCAATAGCGAAGTAAAGTTCTTTATCAACCTGGGGCATTTGTTTTTGCTGATCGGCGAGATAATAATTTTCACTCTTCTGCAATTTTACCCGCATACCTGGTTCGCTCAAAAATTTGATCAATGCGCTGTTCTTTGGCAAACCACGATGTGCCCGCATCAAAGCAAGTCCGCCATCTTTAGGATCATCATTTCCTTCTGCAATTTTTTTCCTCGCTTCAATTAAGTATTGATTGGTTGCTTTCTTTTGCGCTTCAACCAATTTTTCAATTCTTGGTTTAAGTTCAAAAAATTGTTCTGTATTATCGGTACGGCCAATCGGTCCGCTGATGATCAAAGGTGTACGGGCATCATCGATCAATACACTGTCCACCTCATCTACCATAGCGAAATGATGTTTGCGTTGTACCATTTCATCCGGGGCATGCACCATGTTATCTCTTAGGTAATCAAAACCAAATTCATTGTTGGTACCATAAGTAATATCTGCGTTGTAAGCTTTGCGCCTTGCATCACTGTTTGGATCATGTTTATCAATACAATCTACACGCAATCCAAGCCACTCGAAGATCGGCCCGTTCCACTCACTATCCCTACGAGCCAGGTAATCATTCACTGTTACAATATGCACACCTTCACCAGCCAATGCATTTAAGTAAGCAGGCAATGTACTCACAAGCGTTTTACCTTCACCGGTAGCCATCTCGGCAATTTTACCTGAATGCAAAACAGCACCACCAATTAACTGGACATCGTAATGCACCATGTTCCATTTAACAACGGTTCCACCTGCGAGCCATGAATTTTTATAACTGGCTTTATCGCCTTCAATAATAATATGATCTTTTTTTGCAGCAAGTTCCCTGTCTAACTCAGTAGCTGTGCTTTCCATTATTTCATTTTCTTTGAAACGACGGCTTGTTTCTTTTACCACAGCAAAAGCTTCGGGTTGAATTTCCAGCAGGATCTCTTCGATCTTTTTATCACGATCCTTTTTCAGTTCGTCCACTTCTTTGTAAATATCATCGCGGCCGGTAATATCTTCCGTTGGTAATTCCTCGGCCAGTTTATTTTTAGTGGAGATCAAAGCGTCAATATCAGTCAGATGCGCTTTTATGCGTTCCCGGAATTCATTTGTTTTGTTCCTGAGCTGGTCATTTGTAAGGGTTTGAAACTTGTCAAAAGCCTGCTTAACGAATTCAACCTGGGGCGTAAGCTTCTTAACATCTTTCTCGCTTTTGTTGCCGCCAAATAATTTTGATAAAATTCCTATCATAAAGTGCTGTTGTTCTTAAATATTAAAATTCGGATTACTACCAATTCAAATAAGGTGCTACAAGCACATTACTGGTCAAATTGACAGGGGGGCAAAGGTACAAAGAACCTTTTACTTATTATGGGGTAAAACGGTAGTTGTTCAAAACGAATAATAACTCCAATATTGATGGGGGTTTGCTGGGTTTTAGTTTGGAAACTCAAAAGCTTTTTAGGAATTTAAAAGGGGTGTAAACAACGGGTGAAAAGGGTGTTTTCACCCTACTTTTTACAATCATAAGACATTACTTTGTTACGCTGCTCTTAAACATTCTTTACCAAATTAATTTTTACTTTATGAGATTATCAAATTATGCCCCGCCAGGGCAAGTTTCTTTTTTTACCCGAAGCATTTTTTCGAATAGCTTCATTTACATTCTTCTTTGCCTCATGTTTTTAACAGGCTGCCAAAAAGAAATGAGCATCCAAAAAGCTGCCAGTAAAATAAATGCATCGTGGCTTAATGTAGAAGCCCCAAATAACTTTTTTAAAATCTGCACCGTGCCGGGAGTCGCTACCGACAAGAATATTCCCAATGCACATCAAAACACCTCTTCATTCAATGCCGATCCAGATAATGGAGATATACCTGTCGTTCTTGGTTCGCAGCTCCGTAATCCATACACAATAGACAACATGAAACAGGCTTCTTTTCGCCTGTATGGTTCTTCCTCCATTATTCATGTGACAGATTTGTATGTGAGATTTAGACCAGCCAATGCCAAAGCCGTGAACACAGCCATTGATTTAAAAAACCTTCGTCTTGCACAGGGTATATACATTATAAAACTTACAAATGGCGCAGAGACCTTAACAGGTAAATTAGTCGTTGCAAAATAGTTTTCTTACCTAACCAGCTACGTATATTTGCGTAGCTGGTTTAATAATTATTTTATATGAAAAATTTAATCTTCATTTTTATTGTTTTATTATTTTTTTGCGGCTGCGGAAAAAACGACACCAGTCCAACCACTTATGTAAGCGGTCATTTATACGAAACATGTAACGGTGCTCCTATAAAAAACCAGGGACTCTATATTTATCAGCAATCCCTAAGCAGCAACGGTAACAATACACTGGCTACCGGAAGCACCGACAGCACGGGTTATTATAAAATTCCTTACGGTACCGGCAATTCTATAAACAATATTGAGCTGAGATTATCTGGCGGTAATTATGCGGTTACCACTTTGCCAAAGTCATTAGTAAATATTGATGATCTAAATGTGTATAATATTTCTACATGTAATATTGTCGTAAGGCTTAATGTCATCAATCCTTATACAAGTTTAGATACTCTTGATATCAACGATTATAGAAGTCTGACAAATCTGAAAATCCCCGGGCCATTTATCAGTGGAATACTGTATACAGCGAGTGATTACAATATATTGTTACCAAATTATCTTGGTGTTGGTGAAACTGGGACATTACATGAACCATTTGCATATAGACTTAATCATGCCCCAACGTTTACGATACAAAATTTTACTATGAAAACCTGTGCAACAAATGAAGTTGTTGTTAACATTGAATAATGAGAAATTTGATCTTTTTTTTGATCTTTTGTACTTTTTTTGGCTGCGGAAAAAACGATAAAAGTCCAACCTCTTCTGGCGCAAGTGTTCCGCAGGATCACTTGTGTCTTTTTAAGCCTGCCAGTCTGCGACTGGGTTAGGACCAAATATTTTTCTTGCTGAACTAAATTTTCTTTACTTGTAAAACTGCCCTACTTGTGTTGCAATAGATATCTTAGTACGAAACGTACTACCATGTCAGTTAAATACAAAACAGGAGATGATCAATTTCCACATTTTCTTACTTTTAGTGTAGTTGAATGCCTGCCCGACAAGTCATTCAGGCGGGGATAGATGCCTTAACAAGGAATGAGTATAAGGATATTATTGTTGAAAGTTTAAACCACTGCATAGAAAATAAAGGAATGTTATTAAATGCGTGGATTATAATGAGTAATCATTTACATTTAATAGCGAGTGCAAAAATTGATTTTACAATAAGTAACATT
>JBDTLP010000214.1:0-3652 GCA_039934735.1 Ferruginibacter sp.
TAAGAAAAAGAGATGTTCTTGGCATAGAGTTGCTCACTAATTTTTCTTACAATGACGGAACTTACACCGATGGAAAAATTTATGATCCGGAAAGTGGTAAAACATATGATTGCAAAATGAGTTTGGCCGGAGTCAATCTTACTGTCAGGGGATACGTCGGTTTTTCACTATTTGGACGAACAGAAATATTTGAACGGATAAAATAATTGATTCAATACTTTAAATAACAAAAAAAAGTGGAAGAAAATATTGCCATTTTGTTGGCTGATTTATCGGGATATACTGCACTTACAGAAACTCACGGTTCTTTGGCAGCAGCAGATTTAATAGACAAGTATATTAGGATAGTAGAAAATTGCCTGGTAGGCGATTGTAAACTGCATGAACGTACCGGGGATGAAATTATGGTTGTTTCTACTTCTCCGGACTTCTTACTTACAACTGCACTTATGATTGAACGGAATACAATAAATGAAGATAATTTTCTCCGGGTGCATGGGGGGCTGCATTATGGAAGAGTATTAAAGAGAGGTAACAGCTATTTTGGATCTGCGATAAACTTAACTGCCAGGATCGCTGCTAAGGCGAGGGAAGGAACGTTTTGGTGCTCTGAAGAGTTTGTGGAGGCACTGGCAGACAAATCCACATTTGTGCTGAAATCAAAAGGATCTCACCTTTTTAAAAATATCACCAAAGAAAAGGAAGTTTTTGAGTTAGGCATAGAAAATAGAAAGTCATTTTATGTTGATCCTGTTTGCCGCATGTTAATCCTGGATCCCCAAAATGCAATCCCGCATCCACACAAGGCAGACTTGTATTTTTGCTCTCCTGAATGCCTCGAAATTCATAATGCAAATGGCTGAGGTGCATTACGGTTCAATATCTATACTAAAGATTATCACTTTGTTTTAAAAAGGCAGTTCGCAACATAAGCGTTTAGTATTTCGGACCAGGTTCAGCATATCATTCCCAAAGTGTTGTAACCTACCAGGTGGTTGTGGAGCAGGATCGTGTTTACAACCATGCCCTGATCAAATATGTTTTACGCAGGTTTTGCTTGTCCGTTTTTGACATCAAACCGTCCTTCCAGGCTTTAAAAGCCGGTATACCTTTACATCATTCAATAACAATCAAAAAAAATAAAATGAAAAAGATCGCATTCATGTTACAGTCATTTGCATTAATTGCCTTGTTGCCAGTATGTGTGGCACTTGAAATGAATCACACTACAGGAAGACTGCCTGGAAACAATACGCATTCAGGAGTTAAAGAACAGGAAGCAAAAATCACCATCCTGGTATCTTTAAATTAGAATGTGTAAAATGAAATTTTGATCGCTGTAAATATTTATTATTTTAACTGGCCGGCCTTGAACAGGTCAAACAATTAAGATGCAGGCCGAACATATTGATAACTAAATAAAACCAACATTACAATGAAATCGATTTTCTTATTTATTGCTATTGCTTTATCAGTAGTAACAAATGCGCAGGTTACCAAAGTTTCATTACAGGCAAGTGGTTTAACCTGCAGCATGTGCAGTAATTCCATCAATAAAGCATTGAAAACGCTTGATTTTGTTACCAGTGTAGATGCAGACATCAAGACATATACTTTTGAAATATCTTTTAAACCAAACACCAATGTTGATTTTGATAAGATAAGGAAGAAGGTTGAAAATGCAGGCTTTACTGTTTGTGGCTTTGTGGCAACTATCTATTTCAATAATGTTCCTGTAAAGAATAATCAGGCGGTAACAATTGGGGTTAATGACTTTCTTTTTGTAAATACGAAAGACCAGTTATTGAATGGCGCCAAACTGGTTAAAGTATTAGACAAGGGTTATGTTTCTTCAAAGGAATACAAAAAAAATGCCTATTCAATTTCTCTGCGTACTTATCACGCAACCATATAATTAGCTGGACAAATAAAAATTTGACCCATAAAATTTACCGAAATGAAACTGCAATTGTTTATGTCCTTTTTTTTTCTTTCCTTATTGTGTAAAGCGCAGGAATTATATTCTGTAACAGAGCCTGCCAGTAACATGGCTTCCCGAAGTATTGGTTTCAGAATAGATAATTTGATAATGAATGAAACGAATTCCTCAACAATAAACTATCACCTTATTCCGGAAATAATGATTGGTGTGTCAAAGAAACTAATGATACATGGAAATGTCTTTTTTAGCAACAGGAGCAAAAAATTTCGTGGTGAGGGTGGAAGTCTATATGGCAAGTACAGGTTTTTGAGTAATGATGCGCTGCAAAAGCATTTCCGTATGGCTGTTTTTGGTAGAATAAGTACTAATAACAGCGATATTCACCAGGAAGAAATTAGTATGTACGGGCACAACAGTGGCTTTGAGGCCGGTGTAATTGCTACTCAATTGCTGCGTAAGGTCGCTTTGTCCTCGGGCTTGTCATTTTTGAAGGCTTTGGATAACGGCAATGATAATAAATACCTCTATGGTTCAAAAAACAGTACGGCCGTCAACTATAATTTTTCAATCGGCAAATTAATGTTGCCGAAAGCGTATAAAGATTATAGGCAAACCAATATTAATCTAATGGTTGAAATTTTGGCCCAGGTGAATGTAGGGTCGGGAAAATATTATACGGATATAGCACCTTCTGTACAAATGATAATAAATAGTCAAAGCAGGGTAGATATTGGTTATAGAAAAGAGTTAAGCAGCACTTTATTAAGAACTGCGCCGAATGGCTTTTTCATCCGGTTAGAACATAATTTTTTCAATGCTTTTTAAATTTTATAAAAAATGACAATGAATGCAACAATAATAGGATTATCATCAGGGATACTAGTGATAGTTATCATTGGTCTATTGAAAATGTTAGACAAAGCAACCATTTATGGACTTATTCTTTCAGGGATCGGGTTCCTGTATGTTGGATTTACCTGGTCGGATATTCCACTACTAATTATAACTTCAGTCCAGGCCATATTCTTCCTGGTGATTGCATATTATGGGATTATAAAGAATTTGTATTATTTGGCAGCGGGCTATTTTCTACATGGACTCTGGGACCTTGCATTCGACTACTTTCATCAATCAAATTTAATCCCGCCACATTACGATATGTTTTGTTTATCGATTGATTTTACGATTGGCTTTTACCTCGCCCTTCTTCAATACCGGATGACAAACAAAATTGTAATTTTATAAATTTTACTTTCCACACTTATCTTTACATATGCATTCCACTACTATACTTGTTAAAAATATGGTTTGCCATCGTTGTGTACTTGCCGTTGAGGATATTTTAAATAGTGAATTAATCCCTTTTCAAAAGGTAATTTTTGGTGAGATCCATTTGTGCGATGAATTATCAGAAGATCAAAAAGACCGGTTACAAAAAAAACTTTGCAAAATAGGTTTTGAGTTGATTGATAACTATGCCAGCGGCCTTATTGAAAAAGTTAAACAATTAGTTATCAAGAGAGCCCGAAATGAAGTGGATGAAAAAGCTATGAAAATAAAACTCTCGCATTATCTTTCAGACCAGGTGAATCATGAATATACTTACCTGAGCAGTTTATTTTCATCTGTTGAGGGAAGAACAATTGAAAATTATTTTATTGAACAGCGTATCGAAAAAGCAAAAGAACTCCTGATTTATGGACAATTGAC
>JBDTLP010000215.1:0-3569 GCA_039934735.1 Ferruginibacter sp.
TAAGAACTGCAATTACGCTATTCAATTCAGCCAATAATTTAGCTTCTTTCTTAGCTTGTTGCTTTTTCTTTTCTTCCATCATTTTCATGTTGGAAGGGCTTGCTTCAATGGCTAGCTTACCTGGGATCAAAAAGTTACGGCCATAACCATTTTTTACAGTTACCAGCTCATTAACGCCACCAAGGTTGTTTACATCTTGTATTAATATTACCTGCATTTTTTTGCATTTTTACCCAATAGCATTTTACTGCAACTTTCTCCGCCAGCTGGCGGATTAGGGTGGTGAAAAAAAAGAGCCTATTCCCAACCCCCTCCTGAAGGGAAGCGCTGAGACGTGAAGACCCATAATTATTTAAAGAACTTTATTTGCCTTCCCAAACAAATCGATCTTGATGGTGATCTTTTTTGTTGCCTTCCCTCCGGGAAGGATAGGATGGGCTTCTATTTCATTAAATCTGTTACATAAGGTAGAATAGCCATTTGACGTGCTTTCTTTACAGCTTCGCTTACTTTACGCTGGAACTTCAAAGAGTTGCCAGTAATACGGCGTGGCAATAATTTACCTTGTTCATTCAGAAACTTTTTAAGGAAGTCACCATCTTTATAATCGATGTAATGAATACCCATTTTTTTAAAGCGGCAATATTTCTTTGGACGCTTTTCAGCTTTGATGGCTGTGAGATACTTTATTTCGTTTGTCTTTGCCATGATTATGCCTCCGCTTTTTCGTTAACTGAATGTTGTACACCACTTCTCTTTTTGATATTGTACTCAACGGCGTATTTATCGAGTACAGTAAACATGTGACGCATTGCTGATTCGTCACGCAAAAGTTGAATTTTCAACTTTTCATTGAAGCTGGTTGGCGCAGAATACTCCATAACCCAATAAAGACCAGTGGTCTTTTTGGCTACCGGATAGGCCAGTGATTTTAGTCCCCATGGTTTGCTGTGCGCTACTTCGCCGCCATTTTCTTTAACGAGGGCTTCGTATTTTTTCTGGGCAGCTTTATATTCTTCCTCAGAAAGCACAGGGGTAAAAATCACCATCAATTCGTAGTTGCTCATTTACCTGTTTTTTGTTTATAAATAAAAATTGTTAATCCGTTTTTTTGAACGGGGCAGCGAAGGTAGGGGAAAATACTGGTAAAACATTGCCTGAAATGGAGCTTTTTTATATAGATAGATTCTTTTCTCAGCATTACTGGATTAAGAATAAACATTGGATATTTTTTGAGCATTTTTAATGTTCATTATTCAATGTTCAACGCTCAATATTCATCAAAAAGTTTTTTAGGAAATTCTATTCGATAAACAGGATATCTTAAATGGGCTTTTTCATAGTAGGGGGAATTTTTATATATATAATCCAATATACCATTTGAATCCTGGGCAAACTTTGGATCTGAGGCCTTTTTTGCGTCGAGTTTTTCTTTAAGACCGGGGTCGCTTTTTAAAACTTTAGCGGCAATATCTTCCCAACGATAATCGCTATAACCTTCTTTTTGCTGAAGAATGGCATCGAAAAAATTCCATGCAAAAAAACTATCATCTCCGGTTGGTTCAAGCATTTCAATGATGTACCTATTGACAGGTTGATTCAGTTCAACAATAAAATCGCCTTTTAAGAACTTAATTGTTTGCGCTGAAACCGTTGTTTTCACAGCACTGTTTTTATGATGCTTTTCGTAAGACCTGGTGGATGATTTATAATCATCAATATGATAAACACTCACATTGATGGTTGTATCATTTGAAAATTGTTTTACTACAACGCCATTTAATTTAAGCAGGTCAACAACTGCGTACCAGCCTTGTGGAATAACATAAGCAGCTGGTTTTTCAATGATATTGACAGGTTTAAAAACATTGAAGAATTTTATTTTTCTCGTGTATGGTTTATCGTGATTGTAAAACATTTTCTGTAAACCAGTTGCTTCACTTTTCATAGAGTCAGCTTCGTAGCCTTTAAATGTTATCTCTGAAAATTTTGCTGTATCTACACGCCAGCTCAGTGGGAATTTTTCCTGTAACAAAGATTGCTGTTTAGCTTTTGCTCTTATGTTTATTAATGTTTCAGCACTTAAGGAAGCTTCCTGAATAAAAGTTTGCATAAGATCGTAGGTTGACTTTACTCTTTGAGCATAAGGTTTTAGCATATGCGTTTCCGGTATGAACGACATGGTATTAAAAAGGGCCGCATATCCTGATGAATACCTTGGTGTTTCATAAAACATGTTCATTCCTTTATTAAAATCGGTTGATTCAAAATCCACGTAAGGAATAAGGTCCCAGCCTTTTGAAGCCATCCCTTTATACACCTGAGGTTCAAAATTTTCTTTTAGCCAGGTACCTAATACAGGACCCAGCTTATCGTATTGGGTACTGATCAATGTCATCGTGTGCTGGTAATCTGCACCATCGCTAACATGGTTATCAATAAAAATATCGGGATCAAGAAAATGAAATAGCTGGGCAAATGACCTGGCTTCTTTGCTATCACATTTTGTAAAATCGCGATTCAGGTCAAGGTTTTGAGCATTGCCCCTGAAGCCATATTCCTCGGGTCCATTTTGATTGGCCCGTGTATATGAATTTCGGTTCAGGCAACCGCCGATATTGTAAACAGGTATAAATGCAAGCACTACATTTTCCGGTAAAATCACTTTTCCTGTTTTTATATTTCTTACAAGCATCATGCTAGCGTCTATGCCATCGGGTTCGCCGGGGTGAATGCCATTATTTATAAGTATAACTACTTTACGTTGTTTGTGCCATTGAACAGGATCAAATTTTCCATCCGAACTTACCATTACCAAATGCAAAGGATAACCTGCATCTGTGTTACCCATTTTTTTCAATAATATTTTGGAAGAAGTTCTATCAAGTTCTTTATACCAGTTGATGGCTTCAAAGTAAGTAGCAGTTTTTTTGCCATTGCTTTTTTCGAAAGGGGAAAGCTGTGCCAGCGTTATCGAAGAAATGAACAAGCAACATATTACAAAACGGATATGCATTATTAGGTATTTTTTTCAAGCTAGTAATTTTATAAGAATCTTGCTTATTTGCCAGGAAGTTTATCTTTTGAGGTGTCGAAATAAAATATCTGGTTTGACTATTCCTTCCACGAAATTGTAACACGAAATCTGTAACATGAAAACGTGTTACAGATTTCGTGTTACAATTAAACCAGGATTATGCCTTTATCCTTGCTGCACCTGCAATAAATAAAAAAGCCCGCTATAAAATAGCAGGCTAATATATTTCAAGCTTTTAGCTAATTATTTCTTACCTAAAGCATTCACTTTCAACGCTAATTTCCTTTTAAGGTTTGCAGCTTTGTTTTTGTGAATGGTACCACGTTTTGCTAATTTGTCGATCATTGAAGCAACGGCTGGTAATTTGCCTGCAGCTGCAGATTTGTCTTCAATAGCTTTAATATCGCGGATTGCATTACGGGTTGTTTTACCATAATAACGATTACGCTCATTACGTTTCGTGCTTTGACGGACATCTTTCTTAGTTGCTGAGTGATTTGCCATTTAATTCTTTTTTTGGGCTGCAAAGATA
>JBDTLP010000216.1:0-3530 GCA_039934735.1 Ferruginibacter sp.
GATAAACTGCTGAAGCTGATGGTTATTTCCGAAGATTTTGGTGAGTGAATTAATAGTCAAGTGGCAAACTCGTTTTACATGCATTATGGGAATATTTTTAAAAAATTCAAAATAAATTTTGCGTAAAGGTAGAAATTTTACTACCTTTATGATGTCAAGCCATTAAAAGGTCTTGCGCAGTTCTTTTACAGATTGGTAAATAAATTTTTGATTAAATGAAATCAAATCAACTACACAGAATTATTAAGAGACATGGCTGGAAGTTAGTTAGAGTTCACGGTAGCCATTACATTTATGAAAAGGATGGGAGAACTTACCCTGTACCCTATCACGGGACAAAGGAAATCGGTAAGGGTCTCGAAAAGAAAATAGTAAAGGATTTGGGTTTACAATGATCCAGTCTTTTTACTCGGAAATCGTAAAAGTTGTTAGGGGGGGTGAAAAATACCCCTTCTTTTACCTCTCAAAATGCTCATTCAATACAACACAACCTCTAAATATTTAACTATGAACACAATTAACGTAATTATCGAAAGAAGCAACGATATGTTTTCGGCTTATGCTGAGAATGTAGAAGGCATCTACGGTGGTGGCGATACGATCGATGAAGTAAAGCAATCGATTGAGGATTCAATTGAGCTTTATAAAAGCTATAATAAGGATCTTCCCGCTATAATTAAGGGGAAATATAAGCTATCATATAAATTCGATACTGAAAGTTTTATTCAATTCTACAAAGGTATTTTTACAAATGCAGCGCTGGAAAGATTAACCGGAATAAATCAAAAACAAATTCATCATTATGCAACTGGTTTTAAAAAGCCTAGGCCCGCACAGGCAAAAAAAATAGAAGCTGCCATGCACAAACTTGGTAGTGAGCTTATGGCTGTAGAACTATAATATTTCGGATAACCAACATCTTCAACACCCCTTAACGGGGTTTTCTTACAGCGCACATTCAAACATCTTTATTAAAAAAGGGCTGTGTAAAAACACTGCCCTGGTAAGTTAAAATACCATCAATGATGGTAATGTAAAATTATAATTTATTCATGTCAATATCATAACCAGCATTTTTCAACTCTTTTGCAACTTTGAAATGCCATGCATCGGCGTCATCCATGGTTATATAAACAACTCCTGAAATATCATTTGGTATTTCGAGATTATCCTTAACCAGAGCGCAAACATTCTGCCGACCAATTTTGCCAATAAGATAGCCATGTTCAAAAACTACATTTTGCCTGGCTCTATCTCTTAAAACCGGGACGGTAGCCTTCTTTCCACCAGTGTCGCAAGGGGTGTATAATATTATCCCAAAACCAACATCACTGTATTTTTCTATTTTTTCAATTATTGTCATACCGAAACTAGCTTGTTCATTTAGTATAATTGGTTTCAAGCCAAACTTTTCCAAAAACCTCGCCGCCTTAACTCGAGCTGCTTCGTCATGGCCATGAACAATGAAAACATGTTCAAACTGAAGTGGCCTAGCCTTTGAAACAAATTTAACCTCTTCAACTATACTTGACCTAAGTAAATCTGCCTTTTCTATAAGTTTGTTAAGGGCGTTGAGACGGGCACTTAAAATTATTTTCTAATCCTGTAGCTTATCGCCTGTTTCGTCTATCATGCCAAACATTGTATAGCCAGAATCGACATACGCTGTTCGGTATTCATTATGGGAATTATTGAATGCTTGTTTTAAGTATTCTGCATTATAATCATTCCATCCGGAAAAGTCAAAAGCAAGCTTTTCGATTTCTGAACCATTGGTGATTTGGCGATCTAACATCTCCTGGCCGGATTCAACGCGTTTTTGAAGCTCTGCCTTAAGTTTTTCTTTTGATATTATTAATTCCGTTGGAAGTGGTGGTATTGGTTGATTTGTTTTACGAGTTGCCATTACAAGTTGTTTTTAGATTTAAAATTGCTACCCTTTTTGCTACCTCTACAAACAAAAAAACATGAAACCCAGTACAGTAAAGGATTTCATGTTTTTATCAGCGGAGAGGGAGGGACCGCCCATTCTTATATTATAGCTTAAAAATCAATGATTTATTGAGGATTGTTAGTCTTGCTAACCGAGTTGCTAACCGAGCAATTCAATTTCCTAAACAATGAAATGAAAAGAACTAAAATGCCACTATTAAGTTACAAATTAATATTCATTTTGGGCAGTTTTAGAATGGAATTATTTATCAGTTTTAAGAATATATTTTAGCCTATCAACAATGATTGAACCTGATCAATTTTTAAACCTGTGTATGTACAAAACTCTTCAATACTTAAAAATTGATGTTCTGATTTATTTATACTTGATTTAATTTTTATTAGCAGCATACGCCCCCATCGTTCACTTTTTCCAGTGATACGTTGAACATCTTTAGGAAATATAATCAGCCTTGTGTTTTCAGTTTTCATACACTATCTATACTTAATCTATGCCGATGGTATGCTTTAGCTATATCGAAAGCAGCAAACAAATTTAATAAATATCTTTTTCATTCAATAAAGGAAAGGACGGTTGTTTTGTGTCAAAAACGGCAATAACGGTCGTTTTCGGCAATAACTACCGTTAACGGTAGTACGATGATACAAACTGCGAAAATGATTTGCAGTTTTGTTTCATGAAATACATAAAACTAATTCTCCCGATTTTATTTGCCTGCCTTACAACTTCAGCCCAGCTGGTTGTACAGGTATATGATGGCGATACTTACAAAGTCCTGGACAAAGGAAAGCTTACAATTATTCGATTAGCAAATGTTGATGCTCCTGAACTCAGCCAGTATTATGGAAAAGTTGTAAAGGCCAGTGTATCAAAATTGATATTCGCAAAGAAAGTAAAACTTGATGTTCGAAGAACTGATCGGTATGGAAGAACTATCGCAGATGTCATCATAGATGGACTGAGCCTGGACAGTTTGCTTGTTGCGAATGGGTGGGCCTGGGAATATGTTTCTCAATCAATTAATCATGAATTATCGGTGTATCAAAAGCATGCAATTGAAAAAAGCAAAGGCATGTGGCGATGTGAACATAATGTGCCTCCATGGATATGGAGGAAACTTAACAAAAAACAAAAACGGCTTAAAGAAATGTGCCGCTGAACATTTCCATTACTAAAATAAAACCACAAGAAAAATGGCAAAGCAAAAAGGTATTATCAAATTAAAAGGTACGCTTGGCGATATCACTTTCTACAAATCCCAGGATGGATACCTGGCGAGAGAGAAAGGCGGTGTTGATGCTGCTCGTATTGCTACTGATGAGGTCTTCGCAAGGACCAGGGAAAATGGCGCTGAATTCGGAAGGGCTGGCAAGGCTGGAAGAATGTTACGCGTTGCAATAAATGGCCTGTTAAAAAATATTGCTGATAACAGGATGGTAGGAAGGCTTACACAGGAAATGGTAAAGGTTATCCAGGCTGATACTACCAATCCGAGGGGACAAAGGAATGTGATCGATGGCGAAGCTGAGTTGCTGGAAGATTTTGAATTCAACAGGAATGGAAAATTAAAATCAAC
>JBDTLP010000217.1:0-3412 GCA_039934735.1 Ferruginibacter sp.
ACTTTGCGGAGTTTCTGCAAAATTGTACCATTCAAATTCCTGCGAGAAGTAAGGCATATAACCAGATTCATTCGCATCTTTTAAAACTTTCTTTAATAATTGCCTTGGACAAATATGCGATGGATTACCATTCGCCTCAATCATTTCACCCAGGAAAAAAGGAACATCATTTTCCCATGGAATTTTTCTAAAAGTTGACAAATCTATTCTGGCAGGTGAGTCTGGATACCCTGTATGCCAACCTGTGTATTCAACATTGTCATACGCAACATCAGCAGAATCCCATCCAAAAATTACATTGCAGAAGCTTGAATTACTGTCAGCAATTGAAAGAAATTTTTCCGAGGAAATATATTTGCCACGCAAGATTCCATCTATATCAGTAAAAGCAATTTTTACCTTACCAGAAGGATGTTCTTTTACATAGGAGATGATTTCATTGTTTGTCATGCAAATAATTTAAAGGTGTCTCCCACAAAGACACAAAGAACACTAAGAAAATCCCTTCGTGATCATAATGTATTGGTGGGGAAAATATTATATCAACTGTCCATAAATTTTACGATGTAGTCCGTCTTTAATAAGATTTACATTAAAGTTAACGAGTATAGCTAATTTGATGCCCGTTAGTTTTAAATATGTCAGCACAGTTTTATGGTGCACTTTTTCTAAATGCTCTACTGATTTAATCTCAATAATTAATTTGTTGTCCATAATAATATCAGCCCTAAAACCAACATCTAAAACAACATCCTCGTAGTTTGCTATAATTCCTTTTTGACGGGCGTAGGGAATATTGCGTTTGTCCAACTCATAAGCGAACGCAGCTTCATAAACGCTTTCGAGAAGCCCAGGCCCTAATGTGGTATGAATTTTAAAACAAATATCTACAGCTATTGTGGCGAGCTCATTTTCAGTCATTATTACTTTATTAAGTAAAATTTTTGCTTTGTGTTCTTTGTGTCTTAGTGGGATAAACTCACTTTTTAAACACCTTAAAGGCCCCATAACAAACCCCTAATATCAACAAATAAATGACAGCAAGCTCCAAATTAAATATCGTCATCGCAATAAATGAAATGATGGCTATCACCAAAGCGATAACAGGAAAGAACGGGTACATGGGAACTTTAAACGGCCGCACCATCTCTGGCTCTTTTTTTCTTAGTTGCAAAAATGATATCATGGATATAATGTATAATGTTAATGCTCCAAATACAGAAATGGTGATGATCTCGGCAGTTTTACCGGTGAGTAAGGCAATGATCCCAATTACCATATTTATAAGTAATGCATTGGAGGGCGTTTGAAATTTTGGATGAATTTTTCCAATAAATGCCGGCGCATATTTAACTCTTCCAAATTCAAAAACAGATCTTCCTGCCGCTAAGATAATTCCATGAAAAGAGGCTACCAATCCGAAAAGACCTATAGTTATAAGCAAATGATACAATACATTATTGCTGCCGGTTACATGCGCCAAAGCCAGTGGCAGCGGGGAATCAGAGGTAGTGCCATCGGCTTTGTAAACAATAGCTTCCCAGCCTGCGACGCCTACTGAAGAGGCAAAAGTGAGTATACACAAAATGACCAGCGTGAGAATAGCGGAGCCAAAACCAACCAGGATAGTTCGTTGGGGATTTACTGCTTCTTCTGCAACATTCGCAACTCCCTCAATAGCCAGGAAAAACCAAATGGCAAATGGGATGGCTGCAAAAATTCCCTGCCATCCGTGCGGCAAAGCGTTATGTTGAAGATTTTCCAGCTTGAAATGCGGAACGGTAATGCCTGTGAATAACAATAATTCTCCCACCGCAAAAATGGTAATCACTAACTCAAAAATTGCAGCGGCTTTTACACCATAAATATTTAACGCAGTAAAAATTATGTAAGCAAAAATGGCGATTGCTATAATGGGTATTTGCGGAAAGAATAAATTGAAATAAGCTCCTATGGCGAAGGCTATCGCAGGTGGTGCGAAAATGAATTCAATATTTTGTGCCATGCCCGCAATGAAGCCTAAATCTTTTCCCAGCGCACGATTTGCATAATCAAATGCGCCGCCGGCCTTAGGTATTGAACATGCAAGCTCAGCATAGCTGAAAGTGAATGTTACGTACATAATAATAATAAAGAAAGTAGCTATGGCGAGGCCTAAGGTACCTCCCTGTTCGAGGCCTAAGTTCCATCCGAAATACATTCCTGAAATAACATAACCGACACCCAAACCCCATAACATAACTGGAGTAAGTGTACGCTTTAATTCATTGGCAGGAGGCGATGGTAACAAAGACATAATTAAGCTTTATCCAATATTACATGGTAAAAATTAATTAAACATAAAAACAAAAAATTAATAATTGAATTGAAAATCCCGACTTAATTTTTTTGAGAGCTATGACAGAAAATAGTGATGCATAAAATCATCCTCCTATGGCAATCATAGTTCTGTTATGAAGATCTTCTGTGTGAATTTTTTCAAAGTCTTTGGTGAATTGCCCGCCGAGTTCTTTTTCTTTTGAATGAATGCTTTCATAAATCAACGGAACAATATCGCCGCCGTTTCTAAAAACTGTTAACAGGTCAGTTTCAGCCTGGGAGAAAAGGCAGTTTTTCATTTTGCCATCAGCGGTTAAGCGCATCCTGTTGCAGCCACTGCAAAATGGTGCGCTCATTGTGCTGATCACCGCAAAAGTCCCTTTATGTCCTGCAACCGAATATTTTTTTGCAGTATCATGTACATCATCATGGAGCCTTACAATTTCATATTTTTTTTCAACCACATCAAGAATTTCTTTCCATGTAAAAACTTTATTGCTTGTCCACCGGTTAGCATCGAACGGCATGAATTCTATAAAGCGTACATGAACATCTGTATCTTTCGTCCACTCGATAAAATCATTAATTTCATTATCATTAAGACCTTTCATCACAACCACATTCACTTTTACATGAAAGCCATTTTTTATTAAAAGATGAATATTGTCAAACACAAGATCAAATTGATTCCGTCTGGTGATAAGATTGAATTTCTCTGATTGCAACGTGTCTAAACTAATATTCAGCGAATGCATATTTGCCTCTTTCAACACATCAACAAAATCGTGAAGCCTGGTTGCATTGGTGGTCATAGTAAGTTTCACAGGCAATTTCGATAAACGTAGAATGATGTCTTCTGCACCTTTGCGCACTAAGGGCTCACCCCCGGTGAGCCTTATTTTATTTACACCGTGCTCAACAAATATTTTCGCGATTGCTTCAATTTCATCAACCTGCATCAGCCTGGCTGGAGGGGTAAATATGTAGTCTTCCTCGGGCATGCAATAAAAGCAGCGAAGATTGCAATTATCTGTTAAGGAAATGCGCAGGTAATCATGAACTCTATTGTATGTATCAGTGATCATCAGGGTAA
>JBDTLP010000218.1:0-3127 GCA_039934735.1 Ferruginibacter sp.
TGAAGCCAACATTTATCATGCTGCCTTTTAAACTCATTGGTGAAGTCTCCCGCACGCTTGCCTTGGCAGTAAGATTATTTGGTAATATTATGAGTGGCGGAATGATCGTTGCTATTTTATTAAGTATATCACCATTTATTTTCCCTGTCATAATGAATGCGCTTGGGTTACTTACAGGTATGGTGCAGGCTTATATTTTCAGCATACTGGCAACAGTGTATATAACCGCTGCCGTGCATGATGCAAAAAAAACAGATAAATCTGATTTAATAACAAATAATAAAAAAGATAAAAATGGATAGTACAACTCTTATTGCAGTAGCATCAATAGTAATTGCAGGGCTTACAACAGGCATCGGTTGTATGATGCCTGCGTTAAGCGAAGGTAAATCGGTATCATCGGCATTAAGCTCTATTGCACAACAACCCGATGCCGCGCCAACGATTACAAGAACGTTGTTTGTTGGATTAGCGATGATCGAATCGACAGCGATTTATTGTTTCGTCGTTTCTATGATTCTCATTTTCGCTAATCCCTTTTGGAATTACATCATCGCAACTCATAAGTAATGAAATGAGCAAAGACAACTGTGCATTTCAACGACAAATGTCTTTGCGAATTCCATCTGGGAAAAACAAAAAAATATTATCGGATGAAAATAAACTGGTTCACTGTAATAGCGCAGGTAATTAATTTCCTCATTTTGGTGTGGCTGCTAAAGAAGTATTTGTACAAGCCAATACTGAATGCCGTAAATGAACGGGAGAAGAAAATTACTGATCAATTAAAAGATGCAGAAGATAAAAAAGCTGCTGCTCTAAAAGAGCAGGCTGATTTTAAAAAGCAATATGAAGATTTTGACCGGCAAAAAAAAGCATTAATGGATAAAGCTGTAGCAGATGCTGATACTGAAAAACAAAAATTAATAGACGGAGCAAAAGCCGATGCAAACACATTGCGTACCAATATGGAAAAAGCAGCCAAAGAAAAACAAGCCGGTGATAATGCTGAGATAGCAGACAAAACCCGGAAGCAGGTTTTCGCCATTACAAGAAAAGCGCTTGTTGATATTGCATCAATTAATCTGGAAGAGCAATCAGCCAATACATTTGTAAAACACCTTGCAGCGTTAAAAGACGATGAGAAGAAACAATTCATTGAAGCGTTCAAATCCAATTCGAATGCTATTTTAGTTAGAAGCGCATTTGACCTTACCGCAAAACAACAAGGCGAAATAAATAATGAAGTAAATGTAATACTCGGCGCAGATATACATTTGCAATTTAAAACAACGCCTGAAATAATCTCCGGTATTGAGCTTTCAACAAATGGCTATAAACTTTCCTGGAGTTTTTCAGAATACCTTAATTCATTGGAGAAAAATATTTCAGAAACCATGAAAGAAAAAGCAAAGCCGGAGCCGGAAAAAAATTAATATGCCAGAAATTGATTCAGATAATACAGTAAAGAATGTGTTCCGCCAATTAGATAAAGGAATAGCGGACTTTAATTTTTCTATGAAGCCCCGTGAGGTTGGTTTTGTTACAAGTGTGTCCACAGGTATTGCCAAAGTTTCAGGGCTTCCGGGCGCAGGCTTTGAAGAATTGCTGGAATTTTCCAACGGTATTTTTGGTATTGCATATAATATTGATGAAGATGAAATAGGTGTTATTCTTTTAGGCAAAGATTCATTGCTGAAAGCAGGCGATGAAGTGGAGCGCACGGGCAGAGTGATTGATATACCTGTTGGTAATTCTTTAATTGGAAGAGTGATCGATTCACTGGGACAACCCATTGATGATAAAGGTCCGCTCACTGAAAAAGAACGACTACCGATTGAACGTCCTGCTCATGCTATCATGGATAGAAGTCCTGTAACTGTTCCTTTGCAAACAGGAATTAAAGTGATTGATGCATTGATACCAATTGGCCGCGGCCAGCGTGAATTAATTGTAGGTGATCGCCAGACCGGCAAGACCGCCATTGCCATCGATGCTATACTTAATCAAAAAGATAAAAACGTTTTATGTGTTTATTGCGCCATCGGGCAGCGGGCTTCCGCAGTGGCAAAAGTTATTGCTCACCTCAAGCAAAAAGACGCCATGGACTACACGATTGTCATGGTGGCAGAAGGAAATAATTCTCCCGGGCTCGAATACATTGCTCCTTATGCTGCCACCAGCATTGCAGAATATTTTATGGAACAGGGACGTGATGTATTGATAGTGTATGATGACCTTACACATCATGCCCGATCTTACAGAGAACTTTCTTTATTATTGAGACGACCACCCGGACGTGAAGCATTCCCCGGCGATATTTTTTACATCCATTCAAGGTTATTGGAACGATCAACGCATTTAAGTGATGCACTGAAAGGTGGTTCGCTTACAGCTTTGCCAATTATAGAAACAGAAGCGCAAAATATTTCAGCATACATTCCTACAAATTTGATTTCAATTACGGACGGCCAGATTTATCTCTCGCCCAAACTTTTTGAGCTGGGTATTTTACCGGCAGTTGATGTTGGTAAATCTGTTTCACGTGTTGGAGATAAAGCCCAGTTACCATCGTATCGTTCCATAGCAAATTTAAAACTGGAATATGCACAATTTGAGGAACTGGAAACCTTTGCCCGCTTTGGAACAAGGCTGGATGAAAATACAAAAAAAACCATCGAGCATGGCAAACGCATACGTGAATGTTTGAAGCAGCAAGAGTTGCAGCATATGCCGGTTTCGGAACAGATTGTGATTTTACTTGCATTGAAAAATGGTTTGATGGATACAATACCAATTGAAAAAATTCATGATGCACAAGATGCGTTGCTTAAAAATTTCAATAATTTTCCGGATGAAATTATCAAGCGGTTATTTTCAAATGCAAAGCTGAGCGACGATGATAGCAATGCTATTTTAAAAATTGCAGGAACTATACTTATGCCGTTTAAGGAGAATCCAAAGCCGGATCAAGCTCAAGCTCAAGTTGATGACAAGGCGAAACCGGAAAAAGAACAAAATAATCCTAAGCCGGAACAAAATAAAAAATAATGGACACTTTAGAAAATTTACGAAGCAAAACCGAAGGAGCAAAAGATCTGAAATCTGTTGTAACTGCTATGAAGGC
>JBDTLP010000219.1:0-3094 GCA_039934735.1 Ferruginibacter sp.
GGTTGGAAGAGGTTCAAGATGATCTATTGTATTGCCAAAAACATCAAACATTCTCCCTAGAATATTTTTTCCAACGGGAACGGTTAACTGCTTTCCGTCAGTTTCAACAGCCATGCCTCTTGATAACCCCTGGGTGGGGTTCATTGCAATACCACGTATACTATGGTCATCTAATTGCGATAATACTTCAATAAATACCTGGTTGTCTTTACCTGAACGAAGCAGGGTATAAACCGTTGGGAGGTCATTTTCAAAAGTTACATCTACAACACTGCCCCTTACAGATATTATTTTTCCATAACGAATTGTTGTATTGATATCTTTTGGGCTTACATCCATTTATTTCTGGGGTTATTCATTCTACAGCATGTCTAAATAATGAAAGACAAACTTATTCACTTGTTAAAAATCGCTTCTCATTGCTTTTATTCCGATGACCATGATCATTCGTTAATATGATTTTGATTACAATTTCTAAAACCATATTGAGTCATTTAAAAAATCCGGGATGATTATTCATAAGAAATAATAGTTCCAGTATTTGCCAGGCCGCTGGATCCTCTTACATCTTTGGAAGAATTAGCCTTTACAGCATCTACTGCGCTGCGCCCTACGGCAGCAGCAACGAAACCAGATGATTTTTTAGCTGGATTTTTTTGCTTGTTTTCAGTGGACTTACTTTTATTGACGGCATCTTTTTTTAATACTATTTTATTTTTCATTTTGTTTGATTTTTATTAATTTATGTCAAGGCTTTTTTTCAATTATGCTGGTCTTTGGGTTAATCCTTTTTTATTTCGGGAAATATTATTTCATTTTTTATCGTCAATATGTATTTCAATACATTTCCAGCTTTCACGCTTGTCCGGGTCGCTGCCTGCATACCATAAAGTTTCACTAAAGCGATGAATGGTCACCGGGTAATTCATAGGGCTAAACCCTTCTACATATCCTTTAATTAAAAATGTACTATCCGTTTCATTTTTTTCTACATCCAGTTTTCCTTTAATACGCAAATTATTTCCTCCATGAATATTTTCATTGATAAAAACACCTGCATACCTCAGCGCAGCAGTTTTTATAGTATCGTCTTCGGTTTTTTGTTTACAACCTTCTATTGTAATTATGATTAATAATAAACTCACTAAGATTTTCATCGTGGTAAAATAAAAACGGACTGTTCTTCTATTCCTCATTAAGCCTTGCGTCATAAATAAAAATTTAAAAATGTTCTGTAATAAAATGCCGGTGCTGAATTTTGATAGTTATTGAATAATGAAAATCAAATGCCTATTTAAAAAGTTTTTTTAAAATGATGTCGGGTGTTGCAGGGTCAATCAAACCATAGTTATGAGACACTAACTTTTTATTCTTATCATGATAATCCATTCGGTTTAGAAGATGTGCGATAAGGGCAACATGCGTTTGATCTTTATCATCTGCGTTTACTACAAACCAGGGAGCATTTTTGAAATTTGTTTTCAGCAGCATTTCATCTCTTGCTTCAGAATAGGCAGCCCAGTTTTTTTGCGCTTCCTTATCTATAGGACTAATCTTCCACTGCTTTAATGGATCTTTTTTGCGATCATCGAGTCTTTTTTCCTGTTCGTCTTTACTGATATCTAAATAATATTTCAGAATAATAAAACCACCATCCACCAAACCAGTTTCAAAAGATTCTGCTTCTGTAAAAAATGATTTATATTGTTTGTTGGTACAAAAGTCCATTACCCTTTCAACACCAGGGCGGTTGTACCAACTTCGATTGAAAACGACAAATTCACCCGATACTGGTAAGTGGGCAGTGTAACGCTGAAAGTACCATTCTCTTTCCTGGAGGTTGGAAGGCTTACCCAAGGCAACAACTTTTGTTTCACGAGGGCTGAGGTGTTTTATAATCCTTTTTATTGTTCCATCTTTACCGGCGGCATCTCTGCCTTCGTGTACCACAAGCAATTTTAAATCTGAAGCAATCACCTCTTTCTGCAATTTCACAAGTTCTATATAAAGCTCGTGCAGTAATTTTTTTTCTTTTTTCTTCATTTCGCAATCATTTACAATAGATCATTCCCAAGACAGAAATAAAATAAATGCATCAGCAAAATAATTTTATTACTACGTGACTGTTTCATTATTATTTCTTTTCAAGTGTCAACTCAGGGGTTCCTGAACTTGTAAATTGTGATTCATCAAAAAGGGCACAATCTTTTATAGAATCCATAGATATGTCTACCAAAACTTTGGATTCAGCCCATTGTACTTCTTTAATATTTATTACCGGTATCAAAACTTTTTTGCCGCCAATAAAATTATGTGTGTCAATAACGATGTACAGTACATGCCAGTTTTCGTCATCAATGATAAAATCATTAACATGGCCGATTTCTCCATCTGTTGCATGAATATGATAACCTGTAACAGTAGCCGAACTTCTCAGGTGTACATTATCACTATTATTTTCTTTTGTAACGATTGCTTCATCATACACTGGTGCAGTTGGCAATACAGCCCAAACACCTCCTGCATAAAATCCATTGCCACCATATCGCTGCCAGGCATAGTGTTGATATAATGCAATTTCCTGCTGGCGGGATACCGGTTTATCGGTATCTATATCCGGGCTTTTCTCTATTTGTACTTTAGTCAGATTTACAACCAGGTGCTCTTTTCCCCAATCAATACTTTTTAGAGCCTGCGGTGAAATCAGCACTTTGCGGCCAAAAAGCCAGCTTCCTGTTTTTACAACCAGGTAATGTACTGCCCAGTTGTTATCGTCGAAATAGATTTCTTCCAGTGTTCCTATTTCCCCATCGGTAGCGCCCATAGCAAAACCCAGTAAACTTTTAATATTGCGTTGCATACGTTTAGTTTTTTTTAATGATTATTGTAAGCAAGAAGATGTATTCTATTTTCATTGCTATATTTCTAATTTGTAATAAGAATCCATTTGCTATTATACAAAATGCCAGTAATCATCTGACATGTGAAAGTTTGTTTCCGGCCAATGCCAGTGATTAAATCCCGGAGCTTTTTCAAGCATTTCTTTATTTCCTTTAAATACAAATATTTTCTTTTCCGCATCAACGCGAAGGCC
>JBDTLP010000220.1:0-3072 GCA_039934735.1 Ferruginibacter sp.
CGTTTGTATTGATATTGATACTACCCCTCTTTGTATGTTTTCTTATTTCAATAATAGAATCACGAATCGTTTCCCACATGAGTAATGGTTCGCCCTCACAACCTTGCCCATAACTCACCAACGGATAAGGCGCTGTTTCCAAATGGGGCACCGTAAACTCAACGATCTCTTCGCTGGTAGGCTTAAACGTTAGTCTATCCTGTGTACTGATAATTGTTTCTTCTTCCGGTTGAAAAGAAATACAACCAATACAATTTGCATTGCATGCAGGTGATACAGGTATTGGGCATTCCCATCTTCCCAATGCAAGGTTTCTTGCTGCAGGACAAGTATATGTCATGCAACAATTTTCCATTAAATGTTTTACAAGCCTGTTGTGTGGATATGCTTTCAATAAATTTTCTACCCCTGCGTCAATTTGTGCATCATCATAACCTGCAGCTTCCTGGCGAATATCTTTTTCTATTCTTACTGCAGGCACATATATTTTATCTTCGTTCCATCCTGCAGCGGTATAACAAAACAATGGAAGTGTTGGTGCATCTGGCATTGTTTCATAAGCCGCAATGTACAAACCCGTGTGAGCGGGCGGAATAAATGCTGCCACTGCCCATCCCTTTTCGCACAAACGCATCGCTCCTGTTTTCACATCAATGCCAATGCCACGGCGTCCAGGCAGTTCATACAACTGCCCTCCTTCCGGTAATATTATCCATTCATCTAAGTCAATAGGAAATGCATCCCAGCCGCTGCGACCAGTTACATAAAGGCTGTCATCTTCAAAAATAGCTCCGTTGCCATCGGAATACAATAAGAACGGGGATGTGGTTGGTGTTTGCACGGTGCAAAAATAATGAATTGATTTGGAGATTTGGCGATTTGAAAATGGGGCAGTTTCTCTGGAGTTGACATCTCTGCAGTTGACATCTCAACGGTTGACATCTCGTGAGTTGACATCTCGAGAGATCTCACCCGTTCTAAAACCTGATCATCGTTGAAAATCTCCCGAGATGTCAATTCTAATTGGTGAAGGCTTGAAAATGAACGTGATTTCTCACGAGTTGACATCTCGTGAGTTGACATCTCGTGAGATCTCACCCACAGTAAAACCTGGTTCAGGTTGAGATTTCCCAGAAGTTAAAGGCAAGTGATGCTGCGACTCCTGCCGGAATGAATCGTTCAGGCGGGGATTCACCGATTTTAATTTTCAAATCACCAAATTGGCTAATTATCCAACTGGCTTTTACAAAACAAATTAAATTCACTTTCATTAATGGCAAGGGCGGATTCTTTATCAATAACAGTTTGTATAAGCTTATTATTTTTCAGGTCTATAGTAAGCATACCATCTTTTAAGATCGCATTGGAAATATCGGACCATAAAAAAGTCTTTTTTGGAAATGAGGGATAAATAATTCCATCCTTTGAAAAAATAACTTCAAATTTCTGACGGGTGTACATACCTATAACCGCGAAGCAAATAATGCACAATCCAAGCAAATATTTTTCAGCCAGGAACCAAATAATCGCTAAAATAAAAAATACAATTTCAATGCGAAATGGAAAATGAATTTTTGATGGATAGCGGTTTTTCGTAAACAGGTTTAGAAAAATCAGTGCTAACGAAAATAAAGTAATGATTGTCCCCCAAAAAGTTAAACGCCTGATATGAAAATCCTGGGAATTATATGAAATGAATGCGAATACAAAAAGATTTGTCAGCAAAATAAAAAGTGTAACATATTCGTATGTTTTTGCTTTTTCATTTGGTAGTATGATGCTGTATTTCTCCAAGCAGATTGATTAGGATTTAAGGATTACAGGATTGGGAGAATTAAAAACCATTTTGCCTGAACCATTTATTTTACTGAACCATAATTCGTTAGATTAAATAATTACTATCATAAACAAAATTACGTTGCTTTTGAAAAACCTTACTTGTTAAATAAAATCAACAGCAAGGAAATAATCATAGCCCATGAATAAATAATTTTAATCACAGTTCAGAAATTACCCATTACTTGCAATTAGCAAATTACAAAGTTTATACAAAACCCTTGCTCCTACATTTTCGTCCCATTCATCATTGCTTACACCAACTTCATTCAAATCGAAACCAATTATTTTTCTTCCGCTCTGCAACAATTTTTTAAATAAATAAAATACCTGGTCAGTTTGAAAGCCACCTTGTACCGGCGTTCCGGTATGCGGACAAAGTTTTGGATCAAGTCCATCAATATCAAAGCTGATAAAAATATTTTCGGGTAAATGTGAAATGATCTCGTCAACAATTGTTTTCCAGGTATCACCTTCAAACTGGCGTTCTTTGATATCCTTATCAAAATAAATTTCGATGCGGCCATTTGTGCTGTTCTTATAATCAATCTCTTCTTCACAATAATCTCTTATTCCTACCTGCACCAGTTTTTTTAGTTGTGGAATTTGTTCGATCGCATTGTACATAATGGATGCATGTGAATAATTAAATCCTTCATATGCTTTTCTCAAATCGCAATGTGCATCAATTTGTAAAATTCCAAAATCTCCAAACTTATCTGCTATGGCTTTAAAGTATCCTAACGGTGTACTGTGATCGCCACCAAGTAATCCAACCAATTTACCTTTTGCAAGTAATTCTTTGGTTTGTTCATACACCCAGTCATTTAAAAAAAGGCTTCCCTGGTTTATTTCTCTCAGCGTTTTGCACATGAATTTATTTTCTTCCACGATCTCTCCCTGCGAAATATAATTGATGTATAACTCTGCTTCCTTACGCAGGTAATCACTTTTCATCAGGATCTTTTTATCAGGCGTACGCATGTAATACCCATTTTTCCAGGCATCTTTTATTTCGGGATCGTACAGATCAACTTGCAGGCTGGCCCTGCAAATATGGTCGGGGGCCCTGGCTGTACCTGCGTTGTAACTTACGGTAACTTCCCATGGAATGGGCAAGATAACCAACCTTGAATCTTCTTCTGTTGAAGGGAGGCCGAAAATGTTATTATTGGGATTTCCTACTGAGTTGGGATCAAAATTTGAAAAGTCGGCCATGATGTTTTTTTAAAATAA
>JBDTLP010000221.1:0-2787 GCA_039934735.1 Ferruginibacter sp.
TTTATTCTATTCGTCGCAACACTTCTACAATATGATATTCCTTTGTTCCACCTTCGTAGGATAATTTATTTCCTTGTACTTTATAGGTAAAGACAGCAGGCTTCTCCAGCATACTTTTATCTGTTGATTGTTCAAATCTTTCAATGTATTGGTTTCCTCTTGTCGAGGCCATGCCTTGTCCTGTCCCTAGTAAAGAGTCAGTTTTTTTATCATAGACTGTGAATATAACTCGACTCCGGGTAATGGTTTTTGTTAGGTTATGAGTCGCACTGTCCATTTTAAATACCGTACCATCTGCTGTAATGGTGGTAGCAATAACACGCCAAGTTCCCTGGATATCTTTATTTGTTTGCGCTTCAAGTTTAAGAGACACAAAAGACGAAAAGAATAAAATAAAAAGGTAGTTACGATTGATCATAATATGATTTTTAAGTTACAAATTAATCAAATTACATACGAGAAAGATGTGATTGAATCAACAAAAGTAATTGTAGTTCTAGATAAAATAACCCACTGCTGGCAGAGGTTTGGTAGTAAAGGTTTTGCGGGTTAGCTATACCTGTGCCACAGAATATTCAGTGTGATTTTCTTAAACCAATCTTTTGATTTCAGAATATAGTTTCTGACATCATTATACTTCCAGCCTTCCGCGGGATTACAGCGCAGAAATACTGCAAAGGTCTGGGGTATAGTTTGCTGTCTTCTCCAAAATTTGAAGAGTGACTTGATTAAAAATTGATCAGTGTTTAACACACAAGAAAGCTTAGCTTCAGGCTGTGCCTTACTCTTGCGCCAAGAGTGGAGCCATGAAAGAGACCCCAACCAAACTCTATTTAGGAAATACCTGTATAATTAACTGGCCGGTATTAACAGGAACGTCATTGCAGCCGGCGATAGTCCCAAAAAAACCGCTATTATCGTAAGTAGTACCATCCGTTGTGGAATGCCGTACCACCCGGGCACGCACACTGTAAGTTCCTGCTGCTATATCACCAATGCCTACCACTTGGACATTCTGGGACTTAAAATTATTTGTATCAAATGATGAACTGCTTTGCGACACTACAGTTCCAACATTATTAAGAATCTGGATACTGACACCTCCAAATGAGTATCCTCCAAAAGCTCCATTACTGGCATAAAGTTCAATGGAAAATTGGTAGGTGATCAAAGAATTGGAGCCCAATGAAAAAGACTGTCCGTCGACTCCACCAATATCTGCGCAAAGTGCACTACCACTGAGGTCAATATTTCCAGACTTGTTAAAATATAATACTGTAGGCCGGTTTACCCATGAAGCCGGTAAACCACCGCCACCGGATATTAATTGCTGACCAGATTGGCCGACATTACCGCTAAGCGCTAATGCCCCGTTTGGCTTTACGGCAAAACGCTCATTAAACGTTCCTGCAGCGTCGTATCCAATCGCCACATCTGCATTTGGATTGTCAGAATAAATTTGCAGGCGGTTACCTGCAACAGCAAAACCTACATCTCCGGTGAGGCCCTGGTATAAGGTTATTTTTTTGCCTAAAATGGGCCGGAAGCTAAGCGGCGCATTTGGTGTTGTTGTGCCGATGCCTACATTACCACTGCTGTTTATAACAAGTGCATTTCCTGCGTTGGAGTTATAAATTCCAAACAGTGCATCATTAGGAGTAATTACCCCCACACCCAATTGCCAGGTGGTTGTAGTGTTATTAATCCTAAGCCCCGGCGCTGTTGCTCCGCTATTTTTTATTTCCAAAAGATTTCCCGGTGATGTTGTTCCGATACCTACGTTACCACTGCTGTTTATAACAAATGCATTGCCTGCACTGGAATTATAAATTCCAAACAGTGCATCATTAGCAGTATTTATACCCACACCCAATTGCCACGTGGCTGTAGTGTTATTAATCCTAAGTCCGGGCGTTGTTGCTCCATTATTTTTTATTTCCAAAAGATTTCCGGGTGTTGTTGTTCCAATACCCACATTGCCGGCATTATTAATCACCATTCTTGTTTGGTTTCCATTATTTCGAAATTGAAATCCATTGGGTGTACCTCCATTATTATACATTACGCTGCCATTGGCTGCACTTCCAGGCTGGCCAAATAAAACGGCCCCTTCATTTGCAGCGGGGCTTAGTATGTTAATGTAAGTATAGCCACCACTTTCCACTGCCAGGGAGGAAGATGTGAAAGGCGTAGCTCCGGATGCTCCATTATATACATGAAGTGTAGATAATGGCGTGGTTGTGCCAATGCCTACATTTTGCGCACTGCTATTTTGTGAAAACAAAATAGTTGCAATCACCATTTTGATTATAGTTTTTGTCATTTTAAAGTTGTTTTATTTATTGTTTAAGTAATTTAATTCATAGCAACGCATCCGCAAAGGAAGTTGCGCGGCTTGAATTTATGCTAGTTTGAGGCCTATAATATCTGTAATAAAACAAAAACAATCTTCACTGGTAAGGTAATTTATAGCAATGCAAACGCCCATACAGGAAACCCTTCTCTCAAATATCTGGGATATAACTTAAAAAACGTTATTTACATTCAACCAGGAGCCAGAACTCCTGAAATTTCCGCTTTCTTACTCAAGAATCCAACCGAATTCAAAGTAGTTACTTCTGTCCCTTCGAATCTTCTTCCAAACAAGATCATGTTGTTACCGCTCCTAGAGTTGCAAATAAACCAGTAGTTTAGCATAAAAATTTTATGACTCCACTAGTATTTTATGTTGTTGCTCATCAAGATGATTGGCAGTTGTTTCACGGCCAACAAGCATGGATAGATATT